>JABJOY010000075.1 GCA_018664075.1 Porticoccaceae bacterium
AGATAACGGCACCACCGACCAGGCCGAAGGCACATTAACTGTCCCGTCAAAAAACTATACCGATGCCGATATCTGGCAGCAGGAAATGGACCTTATCTTTAAAAAGGTTCCGGTATTTGTGGCCCTGACTCAGGAGCTGCCGAATCCCGGCGACTACAAGACATTTCAATTTCTGGACAAGCCTCTGCTGATCACCCGACTCAAGGACGGCACTGCCCGAGTCATGCTCAATGCCTGCTCCCATCGCGCCATGACGGTGGCCACAGAACCCTGCGGCAATAAATCGCGCTTTACCTGTCCCTACCATGGCTGGATGTACAGCAATGATGGCGTGCTGCGCGGTGTTGCGGATCAGGAGAAGTTTGGAGACTTCGACAAGCAGACTAATGGCTTAACCCAGCTGCCAGTCTTCGAGCGCGGCGGCATGATCTTCACAGTGCTTGAACCCGGCGAAGACGAGGTTGATTTCGATGGTTTCTTAGGCGACGTAATGGATGATATTGGTCGTCTGGGCATGGAAAACTGGCATTTCTGTGGTCAGCGCAAAATTGACGGCGCCAACTGGAAAGTAGCCTATGATGGCTATCTGGAAGGTTATCATTTTGCCGCCGCCCATCCAGACACCATAGCCGAGCGCACCTACTCCAATATAATGCAGTTTGATGCCTATGGCCCTCATACATTGATCTGCTTCCCCCATCTGGCCATTAAAGAGAACCTTGCCGATGTAGCGCCAGAGGATTATCACAAACACGAAAACAATGGCTACGATTGGATTCGCACCCTATTCCCTAATATCTCATTGTTTGTGGCACCGGAGATTACCCTTGTCAGCCAGATTATTCCCGGCCCATTGCCCAACCAGAACACCACCTATATCAACTTTATTCACCCCACTGTGCCGGACACAGAAGATACCGAATTGCAGGGCATGATGGACTTCTTCCAGGAAGTGGTGGATGTTGAAGACTATCAGGTGGGACTAAAAATTCAGAAAGGTCTTGAGTCTAATGCTCATGCCAATGTGACCTTCGGGCGCAACGAAGCGGGGAATCAGCTGTTCCACAAATGGGTGGAATGGTATTTAGCGCAAGATCCCTCCGCGCCCAAACCTGAGCTCGATAGAAAAAAAGGTGCCTCATGAGTATTCACCAAAGCCGCGCAGGCCGAATCAATTGCTTATTAATCGCTGGCGGCGTTTGGCATGATATTGATCATGCCCGTCTTGAGTTATTGAAACTGTTATCGGAAGACGATCGTTTTCGGGTGCGAGTTTTTGAGGACTATGAAAATCTTGAAGCTCTCGAGGAAGCCGATTTTATTGTTAGCTATACCTGCAATGTGGTGCCCTCTCTGGGCGCTCAGGAAGCCTTAAAAGCCTGGGTCGAACGCGGCGGTCGCTGGTATGCACTGCATGGCACCAATTCCATTATCCGACTTATGTCGAGCGGCCTTTATGGCACCCCGGACTGGGCACCATTATTTGTCGAAACACTTGGCTCAATGTTCCGCTCCCATCCACCTATCGCTCCTTACACAGTGTCTGTGGCCGATCCTGAGCATCGTCTGGCTAAAGGTATCGAACCCTTTGAATCTGATGATGAGCTATATCTGATGAAGACCTACGGCGATCTGCATGTGATTCTGGATACAGAGTTCGGCGGTAAAGCAGAAGGCTTTGAAGAAGATGAGTGGGAACATGCCCGTCACCCGGTGTTTTATACCCATAAGGTTGGGGAAGGCGAGGTTCTGTATCTCACTCTAGGTCACTGCCGTCACCATCATGATATGCAGCCAATGCTCGACTACTGGCCGACTATGGACCGCGGTTCCTGGGAGCTGCCAGTTTTTTATGAGTTGCTGCGTCGGGGTATTCAATGGGCTATTGAGCCTATGGATAAGGAAACCGCCGATGCCATGGCCAAGGCGCGGGCTGCGGCGGAATAACTTCCTAAAACAGGCGTCAATCCAGCGCAAGCGGAGGTCTGAAGAGGTATCAGCCTGTGCTGGTATGACGCAATGAATGTTAGAGGAAAGCTACCAGCGTAAATTTAGCTCATTGACCACGCCAACAATACCACTGCTAAAGCTCACCTGACTGTTCTCAGCAACATCAAAATCCGGAATACGCTTTAGCCATTCTTCAATAGCAATACGCAACTCAACCCGCGCTAAATTTTTACCCGGACAGGTATGGGCACCGCGACCAAAGGTCAGGCTATTACCCTGCTTGCGACCAAACTCCACATCCACGGCATTGGGAGTAAACGTATTATCCATACCAGCCAATGGCGTTGGTGCGGCAACCATATCCCCGGCCTTTAACTGCACACCGTGAAACTCAAAATCCTCCGTCACTTCGCGGGCAACAGTGACTAAGGGGAAGCGCCTTAAAATTTCTTCCACTGCGTCGCTGACAGTAATGTCTCCTGAAGAAATTTGCAGCCTATGCTTCTCGTTGCGAGCCAAAAACAAAAACACAAATCCGAGTAAATTAACCACAGTATCCACACCGGCAATAAATACCTGAATGGACAGCTTAATCGCCTCTTCTCTGGTCAGGCGGCGGCCATTGGTCTCTGTATTAACCATGCGGCTAAGCATATCTGTGCCATCAGTACCCATGCGCTCGTCCACATAGGGGGCAATATAATCCTTCAGATTTTGCAGTGCGTCGGCAAAGGTAATAGTGCCATCCGGTCTAATCAGCTGATCAGTCCAGTACTTGGTCTGGGGAATATCATCTTCCGGCAGATTCATCATCGACAGAAATACGCGAATCGGCAGAATGTCAGCAAAATCTCTGGTGAAATTACATTCCCCTTTATCCACAAAGCCATCGATCAGGCTGGTCACAATACCGCGAATATCATCACCCATGGCATTGATCGCCGCCGGAGCCATACTGTGATTTAAGGTCTTGCGATAAAAATGATGTTCCGGGGGATCGATAGTGGTAGGCAGCAAACCATGATCAGCACTGTGGCTTTTGGGCAGGATAATACTGCGGCTGGAAAATCTGCTGTAGTCGGTCAGTATCTCTTCAATGATGGACGTTCTTGTGGGCAGCCAATGGCCTTCATTTTCCTGGGTCCAAACCAGAGGGCAGGACTCGTCCTCTTGCAATAATGTGGCCCAGGCTTCGTGGAAGTCTTTATCAATGCCCGGCGGGGCGTACATATTAAAGTCTCGAACCAGGTGCTCTGGAACATGCTCAGGTAATGTTTCAGTGCTCATTCAAGCCTCCAATAAGTTCTACCCCAGCCTCACAGAATGGGCCGCATCTGCGGTGACCACAGTGCCCGCCATATAACTTGCAGCATTACTGGCTAACAGCAAAATCGTACCATCCAGTTCAGATAACTGCCCTGCTCGCCCCAG
>JABJOY010000076.1 GCA_018664075.1 Porticoccaceae bacterium
CGCCACCACAAAGGAAAACAGAGCAATAATAACGGAGGCTCGCTTGGCGACCGCAACCACCTTTGCATCGCTCACCTGCTGTCCCAGACGCTGTTTATAGGGGGTATACACATCCAGACAGAACAGAGTGGCCGCACTGTTAAGCAGGGAGTTAAACGAGCTAAACACTGCCCCCAATAACACCGCCAGAAAAAAGCCCATGGCGTAGACCGGTAACACATCGCGGATTAACTGGGGATAGGCCAGATCAATAGAACCCAGGCCAGTATCCGAATCAACTGTGCCATACAGGTGAAAAGCAATCACGCCGGGCAGCATCATCATAAAAGGCACCATAACCTTAAAGAAGCCGGAGAACAGAACACCCTTCTGTCCCTCTGCCAGATTTTTGGCGCCTAGGGTTCGCTGGATAACATATTGGTTGGTGCACCAATAGAACAGATTGGCAAAGATCATGCCGGTAAACAATGTGGCAAATGGAGTTGGGTCAGAAGCAGAACCAATGGCATTAAGCTTGTCGGTATTACTGTTGGTGATTATATACAGCCCCTGGCCAACACTGCCCTCGCCCAGCATTGACAGTCCCAGCAGAGGCACTGCAATGCCAATAATCAATAGTCCCACACCGTTTAAGGTATCTGAGATGGCCACAGCCTTAAGGCCGCCAAACACTGCATATACAGCGCCTATACTACCAATGGCTACAATGGTGACGGCCAGGGCATTACTGTAGGAGAGATCAAATAATCCGGGCACATCAAATAGCTGGAGCACTGCAATGGAACCGGAGTACAGCACTGAAGGGATAGTCACCAGGCCATAGCCAAGCATAAAAAGAATCACCGTAAGACGACGAACATCGTCATCAAAACGATCATTTAGGAATTCAGGTAATGTGGAGAAGGCTCCAGCTAGATAACGTGGCAAAAATATAAATGCCATGCATATGGTGGCAAAAGCAGCGGTCACTTCCCAGGCCATGCTGCTGAGATTGTAGCCATAGGCCGAGCCATTGAGGCCTATCAGCTGTTCCGCAGAGAGATTGGTCAGCAACAGGGAACCGGCGATAAATACCGCACCCAAACCACGACCAGCGAGAAAATAGCCGTCGCGAGTATCCACCTCACCTTTGGTTTTGCGGTAGGAAATCCAGGCCACCAGACCCATAAAGAAAAGGCAGCTCAGTAATGTCGCGGTTAGATCATTTGCATTCACTGGACTGGGCTCTGCCTGGCACCATTTGCTTTATTATTTTTGTGGAAAAGAATCAGGCTAGCATTCTAGCCTAATTCTCTATTGAACAACCATTCAGTTAATAGACTACTGACCCTGATACCAGATAGGCGATGTCCAAGCCATCTCGCGGACAGTTTGCGGATAAGCTCCGTTGGTGCATACCTCTGGGCGATCAGCTTCAGCAATTGCCTCACAGTCATAGGTGTGCCAGCGAGCCGTCTCTGGCTCCACAGCCCGCAGGTAGTAATAAGCGGACTGGGTTGGATCGAAGTTATTATCTGTATAAACCTGACACAGGCTATCGGCTCCAGTCTCAGCGCTGGCCACTGGTATAACTTGGGCGTTCATGCTGCCTTCGCCATCAATCCAGCCTTTAATCAGGTGCAGCGCTTCAAGCTTTTGACCATCTGGATCTTTGGCCGCATAGGCCAGAAATGAAGGCTTGGCAGATTTATCGCCGGCACTGAGATCTGCTCCCATGGGCACACCACTGACATAAGCCTTGGCAACCATATCGTTGGCTTCACAGAGCCCTGCATCGAGGTTCCAGCCAGCAAATAGTCGCGGACGAATTCTTGGCCCCGAGGTGCCAAATACTTCTTTGCGCAACATGGCATCAAAAATAGCATCACGGGTATTTTCTTTGGCCCAGACACCGGCCAAACCACCTGGGTTGCCATCAATACCACTGGTTAGAAGGCCGGGCCGCAGACGCTCCTCGGGTGTGGATTCACCGGTAACTGCGCCGTCCCAGTCGGATTCAACTAGGCCGCCGGGATTGGCTGAATGGGTATCTGTTGCCGCTATAACCCCCAATTTAACCGGGTTTAAGCCAATCTTCTGTTCTTCTTTTAGGCCCACTAACAGCGCTGAACGCTGGAAATCTGTCGCATGCACACAGCCGGCGCCGAGCATACCATTGCTGCCATTGACGCCGTCCTCACATTCGGCGGTCACTTCAGAGGCCTGCCCCACCACCAGCCCTTCCGCCGACATATCCCGGGTGGCATAGGTTTTGTTTTCACCCATACGGCGCACGGCTTCAATATTGCACAGCTCATCTGGCGCACCAAAGACCGTACTCAGACCATTGATGCACTCTGAATTACCCTTGTGCTGGAAGATTTCCATAATTGGCTCGCGCTTAAGCCGCAACTGGGCATAGGCAACCTTGGCCGCATCTGTATCTTCAAGCTGCATGTAGGGTGCCATGCGACCATTGGCGAGATTAGAGTTATGGGGAATGGTCAGATAGTCACAGCCTGTTGCAGCATCACAGACCGCATCCAGCTCAGTCCACAGTTTGCTATCGATGGGCGCATCTATATAGCTGACCGGCAGGACTGGCACTGAGTCATTTCTAAAAATAACATTGCGGTGATAATTACTGGTGCCAGGTGTGCCTGTGTACTCATAGGCCACAAAGCTGGTGAACTCACAGGGCTGGTTATTGTCATTGGAGGTTGCCTGAATAGTCTCCCAGGGAGACTGGGCAAAGTCCCGGCACAATGAACCATCTGCACCACAGATTTCAGGAATACGGACTGGGGTTTCGGTGGTGATAACTGTACCCAGCATCATCATGCCGGTGCGCTGATCGGAGCGATAGCCAACACAGAACTCCGTATTGTAGACCGGCGAACCCTCAGTGCTGCACAGGGCGCGCTCGCCGAGGAACTCCCCATGATCGGTTACCGCCAGAAAATCCAGGGGACGATCAATTTTGATCCGCCCTGTGGCCTCACCTTCGGCGTTGACCGGGAAAAATGGAATCTCGCCACCACGGGCGTAGTTATGGGCATCCTGTGGCGTCGCGCCAGTGCTGATAGCGGCGGCATCGAAGGAGAAACTGGTGTGAACATGCAAGTCGCCAAACAGTGCGGTGCCATTTTCATCGTACTGGTCGCAGCTGCCTGAGGGGACAGCAGATGAAACAACAGTCTCAGCAGCACTCTCTTTTGTATTCCCAGCAGGCCTATCCGGACCACTGCAGGCGCTGGCAAAAAGTACGGCGGACAGGGTTGCTATCAATGGCAAATGTAATGGCTTGTACATATTCACTCCTATTATTATTCGATCATGCGCCTGAGCACATTGCCACATAGCGTAGCCTTTTGCTCCAGACAATAAAACAATTATTAACTATAAGGTACTGTATTAATGGACACTGTTTAGCGGTTGCGCCCGAGGGCATCATGGCTGGTTACCCAGTCACCGGCCAGCACCGCACTCATTAGTGACACCTCTCCAGCCAGCACGGTGGCGCCAATAATCTCCGCCAATTTATGTACCTTGCCCGGGCCATCGCAGCCAATCATCTTAAGGCATTCCTGCTGTGTCGCCAGGCCTGTGCCACCACCAAAAGTGGCGATAATTAGCGAAGGAATTGTGATCGACAGATAGTAGTTACCCTCTGCA
>JABJOY010000017.1 GCA_018664075.1 Porticoccaceae bacterium
CCTGATGATGCAATGTCACCTGCACAAACACCGTGACCGGAAGGCCGGCTCGCTGGGGATCAATTAATGTGACGCGGCGGCTGATAAAGCCCAGTCGCTCAAGGTTTTTCACTCTTCGGGAGCAGGGTGAAGGAGACAGACCTGGTCCGCCAGTTCAATATTGGAAATACCGGCATCTGCAGGGTTGATAAACCTAGTGTTGCATAAGATATTCTGGCAGGAAATTGGCGCCGCGCCTTGCGATAAATCAAACAACGATTCTATTCAGAGCGCGGGCAGTGCAATAAAAATTATTTACCGTCGGCGAGTATTTCGCGGGCGGCATTGCGCCCAGGCAGCCCGGTAACGCCGCCGCCGGGATGACTGCCGGCGCCACACATATACAAACCTTTTAAAGGCCCGCGATAGTCGCCGTGATTCATCAATGGACGTGCTGCCCACATCTGATCCAATGTCATTACGCCGTGCATAATATCGCCCCCGATCAGGCCGAGCTTTTCTTCCAGATCCAGTGGCGACAAGATCATTTTGCCTACCACAGCATCTCTGAAGTTGGGGGCATGAGTGGTGACTGTATCAATAATGGTTTGGGCCGCTGCTTCGCGGGCATCGTGCCAGGATTGGCCATCGGGTAACTCTGGTGAAAACTGTTGGCAGAATAATGAGGCCACATGTTGGCCCTCTGGTGCCAATGAATCATCCAGAGTTGAGGGAATCAGCATTTCTACAATAGGGTGCCTTGACCAGCCATTGGCTTTGGCATCTACATAGGCACGATCCATATAATCCAATGTTGGGGCAATGACAATGCCGCACTGATGGTGTTCTGCGCTGTCTTTGCCGGGCAGAGCAGTAAAGTCTGGCAGCTCAGACAGGGCCACATTCATGCGGAAGGTGCCGGAACCATTTTTATAGCCGTCCATACGGCGGGCAAATTCTGGATCGAGGTCCCCTTCATTAAACATCTGGCCATAGAGCATCTTGGGGTTAACATTGGCAATTACCCGCTTGGCGGCAATGGTTTCGCCATTGGCCAGGGTCACCCCTGTAGCCGCGCCATTGTCCACAATCACTTTATCCACTGGGGCATCGGTGGCTATTTCAACGCCTACAGATTCGCAGGCCTGTTTCATTGCCTGGGTAATTGCTCCCATGCCGCCAATCGCATGACCCCAAGCACCTTTCTCACCATCTACTTCACCAAATACATGGTGCAGCAGCACATAGGCGGAACCGGGAGTGTCCGGGCTGGCGTAGTTGCCGACAATGGCATCAAAACCAAAGGCGGCTTTGATATGTTCATTTTCAAACCAGCCATCGAGAAAGCTGCGAGCACTCTTGGTAAATAGATCGTAAACGTCCCGATGCAGTTGATTGCTACCTTTGGCGACGGGCCAGAGTTGCACTGCTGCTTTTAATGCAGCGCGGATGCCGCGCTTGGGGTTGGGTGGAGTTTTAGTGCTGATATCGCGCAGCACATCGGCCACGGCTTCAATGCGCTCATAATACTCGGGCAGACGCTCGGCATCGCGAGCCGAAAACTTGCGGAATTCTTGCTGGGTGCGCTCCAGGCCGCCACCCAGCTTTAAATAGTTTTTATTGTCGATGGGCAAAAAGTTTGAAATAGGACGCTTGACGACTTCAAGACCGTATTCTTTAAGCTGCATATCGGCAATAACTTCCGGGTTGAGCAGGCTAACGGTATAGCTGGCTACGGAGTTTCGAAAACCCGGATGAAATTCTTCGGTAACGGCAGCGCCACCGACGACAGATCGGCGCTCGCAGACCCGAACCTTTAAGCCTGCTTTCGCTAAATAATAGGCGCACACAAGACCATTGTGCCCGCCGCCAATAATAACGGCGTCTGTAGTTGCAGTGTTGGAGGGCATAGGTTTCCCCTGGGCGATTTAGCCGAAGCGTCGAGCGGCCTCGACAGTGTTTTTTAGCAGACAGGCAATGGTCATTGGACCAACGCCGCCTGGGACTGGAGTGATAGCGCCTGCAACCGGTACTGCATCGGCAAAGTCAACATCGCCTACCAAGCGGCCTTTGCCATCTTCTGTGGCAATGCGGTTAATGCCCACATCGATTACGGTGGCACCGGGCTTGATCCAATCCCCTTTAACCATCTCCGGGCGACCTACCGCTGCTACCAGAATATCCGCGGTGGCACAGAGTGCCTGCAGATCCTGGGTGCGGGAATGGGCGATAGTGACGGTGCAGTTTTCCTGTAGTAATAACAGGGCCACTGGCTTGCCGACAATATTGGAGCGGCCAATAATCACTGCATGCTTGCCCGATAGGTTATCGCCCAGGTGTTTTTTGGCTAGAATCACACAGCCCTGAGGTGTGCATGGCACCAGTGCTGCAGCATCGCCATTTGCCAGGCGGCCTGAGTTCATGGGGTGGAAGCCATCGACATCTTTTTCCGGCAAGATAGTATCAATAATCAGTACCTCATCAATATGCTTGGGCAGAGGCAGTTGCACCAAAATACCATGCACGGCAGGATCCTTGTTGAGCTTGTCCAGCTCGGCTAAAACAGCGTCCTGGCTAGTGTCTGCTGGCATGCGAATTTCATTGCTGATCATGCCCGCTTCCTGGGTCTGGCGCACTTTATTGCGCACATAGACCTGACTGGCGGGATCTTCACCGACCAGAATCACGGTTAGACCTGGGGTGATGCCACGTTCGTCCTGAAGTTGCTTTACTTCAATAGCCAGTGATTGTCGAAGTTCCTGGGCTACGGCTTTGCCGTCAATATTCATTCTGTTCTCTCTATGCAGTCTTGGGCTAATGTTAGTTCTGTCTCTCGAGTGATTATACTCAGAGCGCTGGGAAAAGACTTATCAGCGCAGCATATTAAATGTTAAATTCACGTCATGCCACTACATATACACTGTCGTGCACAGATAAAAAAAGTCACTAAATATTGCTGGTGCAGATAGATTTGCCCCTCCCAAATAAGGGTTATTGGTGATCTCATAATGCTCTGTTAGTCTGGGGCTATTAAAGATTTATTTGAGGTTTAAATTTTGTCCATTAATGATTCGCCGCTGGTGCTGGTTACCGCCGATCGCAGCCTTTCCGGGTTGCATTACAGCCATTCTGCGGGAGAAAAATATTTAACCGCTGTGAGCATTGGTGCCGGCTGCACACCGCTTGTTTTGCCCGCGCTGGTGGACGAAATAGGTCTTGAGGATCTGCTTCGCCGGGTTGATGGTATTCTTATTACCGGTGGTTACAGCAATATTGAGCCCCATTATTACGGTCAGGAGCCAGCTTCAGAAAAGGACGAGAGGGACATTGAGCGGGATAGAACCAACTTGGCCCTAATCCCACAGATTATTTCTGCCGGAGTGCCATTTTTGGGTATCTGCAGAGGGTTGCAGGAACTCAATGTTGCACTTGGTGGCAGTCTGCATCAGTCAGTCCATGACGTTGGGGGTATGCAGGATCACCGTGAAGATAAATCTGCATCTGTGGATGTGCAGTATGGGCTCTCACACATTGTTAGTCTGCAGGCCGGGGGTATTTTGTCTGGTTTGCAAGATGAGCAAAATCCTATGGTTAATTCTGTCCATGGCCAGGGTATTGATCGGTTAGCGGACGGATTGCGCATTGAAGCCATTGCCGAAGACGGTTTGGTTGAAGCGGTATCTGTTACCGATGCCCAACAATTTGCTTTGGCTGTGCAATGGCACCCGGAGTGGCAGGTGCAGAATAACCAATTTTATCTGGCCACGTTTAAGGCCTTTGGCGACGCTTGCCGGGCTCAGGCGCGCAAGCGTTGATCTGGTGGATTCAATAATAATACTGCCGAGGGTGAAATCATGAATGCTGCCAGAACTCTGCTGATTTTAATGGCGCTGATGCCGTTCAGTGCCAGCAACCTTTTTGCCGTGGAATATGATCTGGTTATTGCCAATGGCAGGGTTATTGATCCCGAGACCAGTTTTGATCAGATTGCCTATGTGGGTATTAATGATGGGTCGATCAGTGCTGTATCTGAGCAGCCATTGCGCGGCACTAAAATTATTGATGCTGCAGGGCTAGTGGTGGCTCCCGGATTTATTGATGTGCATAGCCACACGCCGACATTGCTCGGTCAGCAGGTCAATCTTCTGGATGGTATTACTACTCAACTGGATCTGGAGGCTGGGTCTTTTCCAGTGACTTTTTATGGCGAGCACTTCAGGGCTGGTGCGCAAATTAATTACGGCTCATCTGTGGGTCACTGGGCGGTTAGAACTAAGGTGATTGAAGGGCGCAGCATGCCTTATATTTTTGCCGGTAAGGAAGTGCTGGAAATGAACGGCCCTGCCTGGCTGCAGACGGCTACAGCGGCGCAAATTGAACAGATGCGGCTACTGCTTAATCAGGGGCTGGATCAGGGTGGTCTGGGTATTGGCGTGCTGCTGGACTATATGACCGAGGCAGTCTCCGATGCTGAATTGCGCATGCTGTTTGAGGTTGCCTCGGCCCGTGAGGTGCCTCTGTATGTTCATGTGCGCCGCGGCCATACAGGTGATCCGGCTGGATTAATTGAAGTGATTGATCTGGCGACAGAAACAGGTGCTGCCTTGTTTGTCTGCCATATTACTCATAATGCCATGGGCCGCATTGGTGATTGGTTGCAAATGATTGATGAGGCCAATCGCGTCGGGGCCAATATAACCACCGAGACATTGTCCTATGCTGCTGGCGGCACCAGCATTTCTGCTGATGTTTTCAGGCGTCGCGACTGGCGGGCGATATTTGATATCAGCTATGAAGATGTGCAGTGGGTTGCCACCGGTGAATGGCTCACCCAAGAGACCTGGGAAAAGTACGCGACTGAACAGCCCAGTGGCATGGTTAACCACCATTATGTCAAAGAGGAATGGGTAGAAACCGCTCTGCAGTGGCCAGGCATGATGGTGTCCACCGATGCTCTGCCCGCGATTGATATCAGCTTGCCCACTAACCCTAATGTGGCAGGTACTTTTTCCCGGGTATTGGGACATTATGTGCGCGACCGCAAAGTGCTTGAGCTCAAGGAGGCATTGGCCAAACTCAGTCTCTTTCAGGCTCAGTGGATGGAGCAGGCTTCTCCGGCTTTTAAGAAAAAAGGGCGAATCCAGCAGGGAGCAGATGCAGACATTGTGATCTTTGACCCCCGGACGGTGGCCGCCAATGCTGTTTATGGCAAGCCTTATTTAAAGCCTACTGGCATCATCCATGTTTTGGTTGCTGGAACCCAAGTGGTGCAGCACGCCCAGCCTGTAAAGGGGCAGTGGCCAGGGGCCAAAATACTGGGCCCACAGAAACGTAATTTTTGAGGGGCTATATTCAAGATTGCAATGTGCGCTATGCGGGTAAACAATTTGAGGATCAACCCCGTTTGAGTATAATCAAAGCTCGCACTTTAGACG
>JABJOY010000077.1 GCA_018664075.1 Porticoccaceae bacterium
GTCAAATTGATAATTAAATTGCACTCCGTAGGTACGGGGAGCTATGTAGGTGGCAACAAGTCCTGCCTCGGTTATAACATTCCCTGAATCAATCTTGATATTCTTGTCAGTGGCGTTATTAACAAAGGCCGAGGCTGTCCAGCTTGAAGAAACAGGCTTAAATACAAGATTAAAATCAAATACCTGATAGGATCTCTGCACGCCTAAGTCAGTGCCTCCATGGGGCAACCTGTCAAAAATTCCCGACTCTAATCTATCCCGGTTATAAATATCCAGAAAATACCGGTCTGATGCTTTGGCTACAATACGAGGTGTGAATACGCCCCAGTCATAGTGAAAGTCACGACTGTAGGAAAGAGTCAGTTTCCAGTTCGGCAGTCTCGGAGGAATATTGCCCGACAGCACAACCGGATCCTCCGGGGATACTGATGTGCTGGAGACAAATGGATTAAACAGATTACCAAATAATGTGTCCGGTATTTCAAACCGGTCAAAGCGGGCATGGGTGAGTGCAGCACTTACTTGTAGTCGGTCCACATCCGTCAGCGCCCAGTCAAGTTCCAGTTCCAGACCGCTGATAGTTGCCGCAGACGCATTGCGCACCACGGTGCTACCACCTGTATCAGCAACGCCATCATTATTAATATCTAGTCGGTCTTCATTAGAAAACTGCAGGTTATTGTAGTTGGCTTGGAACAGCGCCAGATTAAAGCGCAAAGTATTGTCAAGATATTGGGATTTAAACCCCAACTCAAAATTCGACACAGTCTCAGGTTTGACATAGTTTCCGGCATCCTGAATATGGCCAGACTTAAACCCGGTTGAAATCGAGGCAAAGTACATCATGCGCGCGGAGGGGCTGTACTCATAGTTGATAACTCCGCTAAAATTTTTCCAGGTGACTGACAAATCATTGACCTGCCTAATCCAGCAGGGCTCATCGCCAATGCCCTCATTGGTGCCATTGTCATGGTAAGTATGGTTATCAATCGCTTGCTGGGTAGCAGCATCGGCATAGATATCTCCGGGCTCTGGCGCTCCCGGGCCAATCGACCCAGGCTCAACATAGGAGCCCAGTGCGGAGGTCACTCTGCAATTAATCGCTCTGCCACCATTATCAGACTTGGTATCTCTGGTATGTCTTGCGCCCAGGGTTATTCGATTGAATTGGTCAATATCATAGGTGCCTTGGGCAAACACACCCAGTGACTCAACCCGTCGATTTGGCTGAATGGCATAGGAAACTGCAGCGCCATCAGAATTGCTTATCCAGCTGGTAGCTCCCAGAGGATATCTACCACCACCAGCATTTTGCTGATCTACGGCAAAGACGATTTTATTTTTTTCACGGGAATAAAAGGTACCCATCAACCATCGCAATCGCTCACTGTCATTATTCATCAACTGCAGTTCATGGGAGGAAAACTGAAAATTCGAACTGTGGGTGCGCTGCTGCTCAAAGCTACTGCTGCGGCCATTATCAGCATCAACAATCTGCTCACGGGTCATTTTCGAGCGGCCATAGAGATAGCGAACTGAGTAATTGGAAGCTCTGAAGTCCAGCTGAGAGCGCAGGGTTCTGTTGCGAAGGTCGAGAAAAGACGGGCTGTCAGACACCACCGCTCTGACGCCTTTGGCCATCAAAGTAGGATCTAACTGGGAGAGGCCAGTGCCCTGATCTGTATATTCCTCAATACTGGTCAAGGCGCTAAAGCTGTCTATTGGCTGCCACAATGATGAGACCCTCCAGCTCTTTTGGTCAGCCATTTCCGGGCCATCCTGCCCATAGTCAACAGCCTGATCAAAATCAGCCAATTCATCGGTGATTGCCGGATAGTGGGGGCCAAGCCCAGCATAATTGTCCAGCAATTGAGTGTAAGCATCATGTTGCAGGCTAGCACCCGAAAAACGCAGGCCGAAACTGTCACTGATGGGGACATTTAAAGCACCTCGCATATCTCGGTGATCATAGTTGCCAAAGGCCGTTGAGAAATTGCCATCCACAGCATCTAGTGATGGCTTTTGACTGTAGATATTAATGCTGCCAGAGGTGGAATTGCGGCCGAGCAGTGTGCCCTGGGGACCACGCAGTACCTCAATACGCTCTACATCATAGAGCAAGGCTGCCGCAGCCTGGGATCTGGGAGAATAAATACCATCCACATGAATGGATACAGGCCCATCGGCAATCTCGGTAATGTTGGTTGTGCCCACTCCGCGCAGCTGCACTAGCATGGCGGCCTGGGGTGCCGTGCTTGTCATCTCGAGACCAGGCACCATATAGGAAAGCTCAGCCAAATCAGAAATGCCGCTGGCGTCTAATCTCGATTGGTCAAATACAGACACAGCAATAGGTGTTTTTTGCAGATCCGTCGCCCTGCCGGCAGCAGTGACAATAATTTCCTGTAAATAAGTGTCTTCGGAAATGGTCGTTTTCGGGGAGATCGACACGGCGGTGTCATTGATAATTTCATACTGCAGTCCGCTGCCATCCAGCAGCATGATCAGGACTTCTGTACTGGTGAAATAACCTTGAATATCTGGTATTACATGGCGCTGTAATATTGCGGTAGTGCCAATAATATTGATGTCGGCCTGCAGCGAAAAGGCGACCAGGCCCAATTCCAAAGACTGGGAGGGGATATTGAATTCGATTCTGGACTGATCAGGGTCAGCAACGCTCTGAGGAATAAACCCTAAATTGAGGACGAGAAAGACCACGGCTGCAATCAGAGCCTGTTGTAAAACCCTGCCCCCCATCTTCTTCGATCTACTCATAATCACAAATTAATGGCGTGGTTATCCACTCTTATTTTTTATAATAACTATCATTTATTCAAACTGTATTAATGAAACCCCGCCAATGATGAGGATAGGCATATACAAACGTCCATACAACACATAAGGTTGAGGTCACATCCATTTGACCGCAGTAATAACCTTGTTGATCGCTTTTGCTGCTTAAACCCCGTATTAGCGGTCTGATCAGAGCGCCCAAGGGTAAACACATATATCAATAATGGTGCAGCGGACTTAAAAGGCCGTGGTAATAATCCCGCGCGACCATGCCCTGCCCGTTTAACTATCAGCCTTCACTGACCACAGGGCTTCCATCTCTTCCAATGTCTTACCTTTGGTTTCAGGTACCAGCTTCCATACAAAGATCATCGCAATGACACAGAATGAAGCAAAGATAAAATAGGGTAGCGCGCCATTGAAGTCAGTTTGATTCAATGTACTCTCATTGACCAATGGGAAACTATTGGCAACCAGAGCATTGAACAACCACTGGGCTGCAACCGCAATTGACATGGCCACACTGCGCACATTGTTGGGAAACATTTCAGACAGCATCACCCAGACTACCGGGCCCATAGACATGGCAAATGAACCGATAAATACCAGAACAGCCAACAGGGAAATAATACCCATCTGCCCAGTGTAAATAGTAAGTCCAAGCACCGTCAGACCGGCGAACATACCCAGACTGCCGCCAATAAACAGTGGTTTGCGGCCCCAGCTATCAACCTTGTAAATAGCCACGAAAGTGAAGATCAGATTTACCGCGCCCAACCATAGCTGCTGCTTAAGGGCATCTTCCGGACCATAGCCCAGCGCATTACTGAAGATTTCTGCACCGTAATAGAGAATTGCATTAATACCGGTGACCTGCTGAAAAATCGACAGCATTACGCCGAGAAATAGAGCAAAACCAATGCCTTTGCCAAACAGCACCGCCATATTGGGGGATGGGTTATTGGCCAGTGATGCCTGAATATCGGCAAGCTCTGCAGTTGCTTCTTGCTCGCTTGAGGTAATGCGGGCCAAAACAGCTTTGGCCTCTTCAGTACGGCCTTTTAGCATTAACCATCTGGGGCTATGTGGCACCGTAAACAGCAGCAGTAAAAAGGCTACTGCAGGCAATAGCTCTGACCAGAACATAACACGCCAGCCCTGCTCAACATTGTGCTCATGGAGCTGCTCAAGCACCTCTGGGGCCATGCCCTTGGTATCGCCACCGCCAATAAAATAAGTCGCCAGAAATACCACGAAGAAACCAATTACCACCGCCAACTGGTAGTAAGACACCATGCGGCCGCGATCCTTGGGTGGCGCTATTTCAGCAATGTACATAGGCGCAGCCAATGAGGCCATGCCCACACCAAGACCACCCAGAATACGATAAATCGCCAGCTCATCAAGGCTGTCGGCAATCCCGGAGCCCCAGGCTGAAACAGTGAAAAGAGCCGCGGCGAGAATCAATGTGTATTTTCTGCTGATACGTTTGGTGAGGTAACCACCGACCAGCGCACCGAACAGACAGCCGTACAGAGCACTGCTCACTGCCCAGCCCTGTTCGCCAGCAGAGAAGTTAAAGTACTCGGTAAAATACAGCTGGCTTCCTGCAATCACACCTGTGTCATAACCAAATAATAGACCGCCCAGTGCGGCAACTACGGTTATTTTTAAAATGGTGATTTGCTCGTTGTTACCCTGTGGCACAGTACTCATGGTTTCCCCTAAATTATTCGAATATTATTTTTTATTATTAAGCTAGATAAACAGATCATTGCCCTGTTACACGCTTGCATATAGTTCTAATTGACGTGCTTAGACATGCTTATCAGCTGACATGCTCTTTAGTTTGCTTGTTCAAGCTCCAGCTGAGGTTTAAGCAGGATGATATCGTCAGAGACCACATGTACTTGCAGTGGCAGAGTTTGCGCCAACATTTGTGGCAGCTGACCAACCTGATCCGTGCGCAATGTCACGGTAATTTTTTCATCAGCCAGTTCGTCCGACTGTAATAATATTTTGCCCTCAAAGTATCGACCAGCATCGGCGACCACATCTGCCAATGAGATATCTCTGTAGATCAGTCTACCCAGACGCCAGGCAGCCAGATCTGAGCCAGGCACGGCCAGTACAGACTCAAAAGCAAGGTCACGGGCTTTGATAACTTTCTGCCCGGCAGTCAAAACCACAGCAGGGAGGATTGCCGACTGACTAACTTTGCCACCTTGCCCAAAGACATTCACAATACCCTCCAATACAGCCACACTGACTGCACTACCTATCTTTTGCACATTAAACTGAGTGCCCACTACTTCGACAGATACATTATCAGTGGTAACGAAAAATGGTTTTTGCCTGTCTTTAGCTACGTCGAAAAAGGCCTCGCCAGTTATCAAATTAACAGAGCGCTCAATGTCTGAAATACTGGTACTAATTTTTGATTTGGGCCCCAGTATAATTTCACTGTTATCAGACAGGGCAATGGTTTTTATTTCTCCGGTTTGGGTGCTGTAGTAGGTAAGTACTGGATCATTTGGTTTGGGTAGCATTATCAAGCCAACCGCAACACATATAGCGGCAAAACTCATCGCGTACCTTGGTGATGGAAAAAGGGAATTTATCATCGCAACCGGCGCCATAAAGAACGACTTCAGTCTGGCCGACAACTGTTCTGTGGAGCGACGCAAGGCGCTGCCTTCATGAGTCTCAGATAGATCACCGACAGTCTGCCATACAAGCTCTATCTGCCTGTAGGCCTCTTGATGGTCAGGGTTCTCTGACAACCAATCAGTCAATTTCTGGTGGTCGCTGGCAGACACATCCGCTGACTGCATAAGTGTGAACCACTCTGCCGCCTGCTGATTAACCTGATCTGGTAACTGCGTAAATTTTTCGCTCATTTAGAATTCTCATTCGTTTGGGCCTGCAGTGCCTTCTGGCAGTCCAGAAGCGCCTTAGTAACATGCTTACGTACCACGGTCTCTGACAGACCGACTGTTCGCGCAATTTGAGCATAACTTTGCCCGTCAAAACGATTCATCAACAGCAACCTCCTGCGTTTTTTAGGCATACCCCACAACGCTTTAACCACAAGGCTCAGCTGTCGCTTGCCATCATGTATCCGCTCTGGACTCAACTCCTCGATCACTGTCGAGCCTGAATCAACAACCGCCTGAACATGTCTCTGGCGCACACTACCATGTCTTTTCTGATCGATGGCAATGTTATAACTAGTCTTGTATAGAAGTGCCCTTGGATTTTTTATATCTTTAAAGTCCATTTCTATCACGCGAGTAAATGCTGTCTGCACAATATCCTGAGCCTCATCAATACTCACGCTAGTTTTGTTAACGAGATAACGACAAAGTTCCGTGCGATGGCGAATATAGACGTCATGCACCACTAATTTTTGGTTATCAGACGTCATAAAACCATTTCGACTAATGAACAACAGTTACACATAAACAGGGCAATCCCCGAACGACTAAAATCGATGATAAATTTCTACTATAATAAGACGTTCGAGCCCTGCAAATCCACTCTCTATACAGGGCGTTATTCCGTTACAGGGAACAGCTGGCATCTCCCTGATTGCTCACGATATCAATAGACATCACCTGGATTTGCAGTGCGCCTGATACCTCTAGCACGACAGGAGACTTCACATTTGTCATATCTGCTCCTTTGTCAGCGAAACAGCTTAATTTCACACGAGATACCTGCCACCCTTTATTAAGCTTGCCAGTCAGATCCGCTGTAATATCCAGGGCACCAATACAGTCTTCGCCACAACCGACGCCAAGACTGGTTTTCGCGACTTGATCGCCAAGCACCTGGTACTGTAATTCCAGCGCCATATCGCCATTGGATTCACGGGAAATATCCATAGACTCTCCCTCAATTGCAAATCTGGCGTCCCCTGAAAATTCAAATAAGCGGGTATCTTCCTGACCTTTGTAGTCGAGCGCAGTCATTGTTAATACGCCAGAAGCGCTGACCGCCTTTGAAGTGGTTATTTGCACAGCGCCAGCGGCATCATGCATCGCTAAACGCCAGGGCAAAACTGGTTCGCCAGCTTTTATAAAGCTCTTGTTCTGGGTCTGGGCACGATCACCCAGCCCGGCATCTTCTGAGAGAACCCCAAGGTCGCCATTATCCGAGTATTCAAGGCCATAACCGTAGGCAAACAGAGGATCATAATCTTCATCACCCAGATTAATGGCAGTTTGCAGTGCGGTTCTGGGCCAGGAAAAGGACAGTTTTCCATGGAAATCATGCTGAATCTCGTCGCTGGCACTGCGCAACAGAACATCAGCGACGCCGCCACCTTCTGTGCCGGGCAACCAGGCGGCAACAAAAGCATCCGCAGCATTTATTTCCGGATTAACCCACATTGGCCGACCGGACAAAAATACTGCTACCACAGGAATACCCTGGGATTTAAACTTGTTTAATAGTTTCAAGCCATCTTCAGATTGAAAATCCAGATGTGGGCGATCTCCCTGAAATTCTGCATAGGGATCTTCACCGAACACCACCACAGCTACGTCTGGCTTTTCTTTATAATCACCATTGACGCTTAAGGCTGCGCTGCCGCCCGCAGCTCTAACCTGCTGGTTGATACCATCGAAGATCGACATTGCCCCGGGGAAATGCTCCCTGGTATTTCCCTTACCCTGCCAAGAAAGGGTCCAGCCACCAGTTTGCTTACCAAGATTGTCAGCACCATCACCGGCAACTAATATATTGGCAGATGGAGAAACCGGTAGTAATTGCTTGTCGTTTTTAACCAGCACTAATGACTGACGCACAGCGCGTCGAGCGATTTCTTTATGCTCGGCAGCTCCCAGTAGCTCAAAACGCCCGGCGTATTTGCGGGTTGATGGCAACCCTGCCTCAAATAGTCCCGCACGTATTTTCACCCGCAAAATACGACTGACGGCCTGATCCAAACGCGCGATGGAAATCTCACCGCTTTTTGCCTGAGCCAGTGTATTCACATAGAGCTCTTTCCAGCTATCTGGTGCCATAAACATATCGAGACCATTATTGAACGAGGATGGGCATGACACATTAGTGCAGCCTTCAACCTGCCCATGGCCATTCCAGTCACCGACAACAAAACCATCAAACCCCATTTGGCCCACAAGCACATCATCTA
>JABJOY010000018.1 GCA_018664075.1 Porticoccaceae bacterium
AGGCTCACCAGCAATTGCGCAGTCTCTCTATGGATAGTAATCAGACTATGCAGCAGGCGGCCCAGTCTGTAGTCGCTATCCTTGGCAAAAATAACTAAAAATAACTAAAAATAAGATGCAGCTATGAATCAAATTACTTCCAACAAATTACCCCCAGCAGAGCGCTCAGACTTAAGCCTTGGCTATATGAGGCTGAGTGACAGCGCACCCATTATTATTGCTCAGGAGTTGGGCCTGTATGCTGATTATGGACTTAATGTCAGTCTCCACCGGGAGGTGTCCTGGGCCAATATCCGCGATAAAATGATTGCCGGCAGCTTTGATGCCTGTCAGATGCTGGCTCCCATGGGCATGGCCACGACCCTGGGTGTTGCAGGTATCAGGGCTCCGATTATCAGCGGCCTGGTGCTCTCTCTAAATGGCAATGGCATTACGTTATCATCTTCCCTATGGCAGAGGTTGCAGCTGGATTCCGCTGCCAATACCTATGACCCCCTGGTAACGGCCCAGGCATTAAAAGCCGAGATGGACAAGACTGATCATCAGCTGACTTTTGCCAGCGTGCATAATTTTTCTACCCATACATTAATTTTGCGCCAATGGCTTGAACTTGCAGGAATAGATCCCGACATAGATGCGCGAATCATTGTATTGCCACCAGAGCAGATGGTGGACAGTCTGGCCCAGGGTGTTATTGATGGTTTCTGTGTCGGTGAACCCTGGAACAGTATCGCGGTGGAATATGGAGCAGGGGTGCTGGCAACCACCGGGGTTCGACTATGGAATGGGGCCCCTGATAAAGTCCTTGGGGTTATGGAAAACTGGCATGGCAAAAATCCGGGCACTCACCTGCGCCTGCGTTTGGCTCTAATGGAAGCCTGTCGGTGGATGGCTGATATGGCTAATCGAGAGCAGGCTATTCAAATACTGTCCCAATCCTCCTATCTGGATCTCCCCGCTGAATATTTGCGGCCCTCGTTAACTGGAAAACTCTTTCACCAGCGCGCCCAGGATCAATCTGAGCAGACTGATTTCCATGTCTTTGATCATCTTAATGCCGGTTTTCCATGGCGGTCCGATGCCGAACGTATGATTCAGCAGTTTACACCAGTGCTGGGTAAGCAGATTGATGCTGAGAAAACTCGTTCTATTGTGCAGCGCTGTTATCGCACCGATCTTTATCGTGAAGCGGCGCAGTTACTTAATATTGACTGTCCGGCGCAGGACTATAGAGAGAGTCACGCCAAGGGCTAGAGATAACTTCATTATATACAGACCCTAAGCAGTTTCAGCAGAAAGCCCAACTACTGTGCAAAACCTCATTAGCACAGACAACTATTGCACCAGTTGGGTGCGCGATTAATTCCAGGTGTGACAGGCTTGCTTACTGTCGCTGAAAAATTGGCTATTTTTTAACCCGATTAGGCCTTATATACCCCCTTATAGGGCTTTTTAGCCATATCAAAAAGTTGGCATATATCTTGAATAGTAAAGTTATGAGTGCTGATCATAGATACCGATCTTAAGCAGCAGGGTAACGTCGCCCACCTCAGGTGTATCCCCCAGATGCCCTGCAGGTGGGTTTTTTTTGGCCTTTTTTCAGGCCACTTATAAATGAGGTAACAACTTTATGAAAGACTTAACAACTCCAGGTCACAGTGGCAAATCTGTGGCTCGTGTTGTCAGCAAATCTCTGGGTGCTATTGCGCTTTGCGCCAGTGCCCTCTTTGCTCAGGCTGAGCTTGGCGAACCGGAAAAAGACGAACTCAAGTTTGGCTTTATCAAACTGACTGATATGGCACCGATCGCAGTGGCCTACGAAAATGGTTACTTCGAGGACGAGGGCCTGTATGTCACCATCGAAGCCCAGGCTAACTGGAAAGTCCTTCTCGATGGTGTTATCGACGGCAAGCTCGATGGTGCTCATATGCTGGCGGGCCAGCCTCTCGCCGCGACCATTGGCTACGGTACCAAGGCCCACATTGTGACGCCATTCAGCATGGATCTTAATGGCAACGGCATTACCGTCTCCAATGATATCTGGGCGGAAATGAAGAAAAACATTCCCCACAAAGATGGCAAGCCGGTTCACCCGATCAAAGCAGATGCCCTCAAGCCTGTAGTCGACAAATTTGCCGACGAGGGCAAACCATTCAAGATGGGCATGGTTTTCCCGGTGTCCACCCACAACTATGAACTGCGTTACTGGCTGGCCGCCGGTGATATCCACCCTGGTTTTTATGCGCCCCACAAAGGTGATACCAGCGGCACTCTGGATGCTCAGGCTCTGCTCTCTGTTACACCACCACCGCAGATGCCTTCAACCCTTGAAGCCGGAACTATCTACGGCTACTGCGTAGGTGAGCCCTGGAATCAGCAAGCGGTGTTTAAAGGTATTGGTGTGCCGGTG
>JABJOY010000078.1 GCA_018664075.1 Porticoccaceae bacterium
CTCTTGGGCAAAGGTAATCATCTTATCCATGCGGTGCCGCTTGGCAATCACCTGCATTTCGGGGTCATCAAAACCGCCGGGGAAGCGCTGCAAAAACATTGCTTCGGCGATTTTTAACTTTAATCTATCCAGAGTAGCCATCATTCCAGCCCTTTGTTAAATCCAGTTAAAGCTTATACCAATTTTTGGCGGACAGCTCGCTTTACCCCTACAACCGGCACTTTGGTCGCATTAAACAACCCTCTAAACCTTTCTGATTAGGGTCCAGCAGGAACTATTAGTGATAATAGGATCGCCGAAATGGGGATAAAGAGCTTCCAGTGGCTATTGACACTGATAATCCAACAGCGTCAATCAAGGTTACCGCTGCGGTAGCACTGTTATGCCTCAATTTGGTTTAATAGCTCACCATTGGATTTCGACAATGTAAAAGCCTACACCGCGGGCCCGGGAGACGAGCCTGTTTGGTGGGATGAATTTGGCTGGCCTAACGGGTATAAACCAGCCCGGATAGAGAGCCTGGCAGTGCCTTAACGAGACTCAAACTGTCACGTTTAAAGCATCGTTTAAAAAACACTATAAATATTTAACAATATGTAATTCGAGGGGTATCACATGCGAGCTAATTTTCGGGCTGCAATTGCAGCAATAGGAAACTCGGCACTTATTATTCTAACCTTAATGGCATTAGCCGCCTGTGGTGGCGGTGGCGGGTCTACTGACAATGGTGCCGGCACCCAAACAAGTGACAATACGACTAGCAATGGTGGTAGTGGTTCAAATTCAGATCCAGATAACTCAACAGACACAGCGGACACCACGAAACCAACCATCACTCTCTTTGGTGAATCATCGGTTACCCATCTGCAAGGATTGGTTTATATTGATGCGGGGGCTAAAGCCATTGATGATATTGATGGAGAACTGACAACTATCCAAACCGGCAGTGTAGGCGGCTTTGAGGGTGTATATACCATTACCCATACCGCAACTGATAACGCGGGCAACACAGCCTCAGTAACGAGAACTGTGACTGTCACCAACAACCCAACGAGCGACAGTGCCGCTCTGGTGCTAAGCGATGGGGCAGTTGGGTCGGTTTGGGATCTCGCCATTCAAGCATTTGATGAGAAATTTAATAACTACGAATCTTGTTCGCAAGATAACGGCCTTGCCTGCCCCAGTCTCGCTTGGGCGGTAGTGACGGATAATGATCGCGGGAATGTACTACAAGTCACCTATGCCGCCGATGCAGGTCATTCAGGAGTTTATTTTAAAAGCTCATCGCGTCAGAATCTTGATGACCTCGCTTCTGGCAATATAGTTTTCGATATTAAAGTTATCAACGATGGTACCGACGATTTATCTGGGGGCTTTCGTTTTAAAATGGAGAGTGGTGACTCAACGGTTAACGATATTAGTGTTGGGGCAGTCGCTAACTCCCCTGTTCTGGCTGATGGTCAGTGGCAAACAATCACACTACCAATCTCCAGCTTTTCAGACGCTAACCCAACCAAATTTAACTTGTCAGAGGTCGATGTCGCCATAAGCCTTTATCCCGCCTATCAGACCGGTGAAAATCTGATTTTCCAGCTTGATAATGTACGATTTGAAGCCGCCCCGGGAGGCAGTGATGGCACTGGCGGTGCCGATTACAACGATGCCAATGCATTGGATGCCACCAAATGGTTTCATCAAACCCAGCTTCCTAGTGGTGGCGGCTGGTATAATCAGGAACTTCAGCACTACACCAATCGCCTCGAAAACAGTTTTACAAGTAACGGAACTCTTAAAATTGTCGCCATAAAAGAACCGTTTGAAGATCAGGGCTACACCAAACAGTACACATCTGCGAGATTAAACTCCAAATATGCCTTTACCTATGGCCGAGTGGAAGTCCGCGCAAAATTACCCTCTGGACCTGGTACGTGGCCTGCGATTTGGACATTGGGCAAAAACATAAACGAGTCAGGTGCCTACTGGCAAACCCAGGGATTTGGGGCGGAGGCTTGGCCAGCCTGTGGTGAAATCGACATTATGGAGCACTGGGGCGACGATCAAAACATGGTCAAGAGCGCTATGCATACTCCTTCAAGCAATGGAGGCACGGTAAATACCGCCGGCCAGTATATTGCAACAGCCTCATCTGCTTTTCACGTCTACAGTATGGATTGGTCTCCAGATGAAATTGTGTTTGCAGTTGATGGTACTGTTCACTACAGATACGATCCTGCTGTCAAAGATGACAGCACATGGCCTTTTAATGAACCCCAATATTTATTAATGAACTTCGCCATAGATAAAGACATGGATCCTAATAGCTTTACTCAGGCCCAAATGGAAGTAGACTATGTCAGAGTTTATGAACTAAATGCTGGCCCAGATGATCAACCGGTCTGGCAAGACGAGTTTAATGATTGATCCTAAGGGGGGCAGTTGCCCAAGGGGCCATCTCGGGCCGACCTGATCTTTAGCCGACCCCCAAACCACTGATGGGGGTCAGCTTATTCGCCTTGGTGATGTATCGGAGACGTCTCGCCCATTTACAAACTTCAATCATAGTAAATTGAGGTAATCCTGCCAGTTAAAAAGTGGAATTAATCCCTGAGACTTAAATTAATCTGATCAAGAGTGGCAAGAGGATTGTCAGACTGTGTAATCGGTCGCCCAATCACCAGATAATCACTGCCCAGGGCAATGGCATCCTCAGGGCTGACAATACGGCGCTGGTCGTCTGCGGCACTGTCAGGCAAGCGTATTCCTGGTGTAACAAGTTTAAAGTCTGCTCCCAGGTCTGCTTTTAATGCACTGGCCTCCTGAGCCGAACACACTACTCCATGCAGCCCAGAGTTCTTTGCCAGTCGCGCCAAATGCAGCACCTGCTCGGTAGGGCTGTTGGAGATGCCCACCTGCTGCAAATCAGACTGATCCATACTGGTCAGCACAGTCACAGCAATCAGCAACATATCGCTGCCCTTTTGCTCCAGGCTTTGCTGTGCCGCTTCCATCATACGACTACCACCGCAGGCATGGACATTGGCCATCCACACACCCAAGTCTGCAGCCGCACTTATTGCATGGGCAGTGGTATTGGGAATATCGTGAAATTTAAGATCGAGAAACACATCAAAGTTGCGCTCAACCAGTGCCTTGACCAACTGTGGTCCGGCAACGGTAAACAATTCTTTGCCGACCTTCAGGCGGCACTGGCTGGGGTCTAACTGCTCAGCCAGATTAAGGGCCGACTGCTGATCATCATAGTCCAGAGCGACAATAACGCGAGATTCACTATTAGCCATACTGAGTTAATCCTTCTTTGTGGCGCGAGCCAACTTGCGCCGGTAACTGGCAATAATCACCGAACTGGCAAAAATCCCTAGCAGAGTTCCTGCCGAGAGAAACAGCAGCAGCCAGAATCCGAGACTGATCTCGGGGCTGTTAAACAGGATAAAACTGACCGTCAGAGGCTGGCTGTTTTCCATAGCAAACACAGCGCCCACCAGCGCCACCGCAACCACCACAATAAATTTGATAAACCACCAAAGTGCGCCCACCTGAAGCCTCCAGCTAATCCGATGAGCGCGCATTGTACCTTCTCAACAACGGCTCGACAAAAGATCCATTGTCTTTTGCCGGTTAAATAATCAATACTAAACGTAGAATCCAGACCCAAAACAAACGGACATTAAATCCTATGAGCATAACCAGACAGATACTTATCATCGCCCTGCTCAGCCTGGGTGCAGTCTCCTGCGACGCCCAGACCAGTCAGCGCACCATTATCACCTCCGGTTCCGGATTGGTTTCCGTATCAGCAAATATGGCTGAACTCCACTTGCAATTGCAGGCAGTAAACCGAAACAGCGCCGTGGCTAAACAAGATGTCGATAGCAGGGTCAATGACTTTATTCGGGCTCTCAAAAGAATAGGCATAGACAAAGCTGATGTTATAGCAGCTACCCTCAGGCTTAGTCCCAACTACGAATATATCAACCAAAAGCAGCGATTCACCGGCTTTAGAGCAACCAGATCAGTCACAGTAACACTCAGCGATTTGGAGCAACTCAACGAGCTGATGGATACAGCCCTGGATTCAGGTATTGACCAGATAGGTCAACTCCAGCTTAAAGTCAGGGATGAGCAGCAGTAC
>JABJOY010000079.1 GCA_018664075.1 Porticoccaceae bacterium
AGCCACAGGCCAGAGTTTCTGCTTGTCTCTGTCATAGTTCTGCCAGTGCTGACTGTACGTCTTGCCAGTCACCGGATGAATATGATCACCAGCAACTTCAGCCAGAGGCTGCAGTACAAAGGCGTTTTTAAGCACCTCATCACGGGGGAGTTTAACCCCCTCGATCTCACCAGCTACATCATCCACCGTAAGAATATCTATATCCAGACTGCGCGGCCCGAATCGCGGTGCACTGCGATCGCGGCCATTTTGATCCTCAATCTGCTTGAGCAGCCTTGAGACAGTGCCAATCGTCGCGTCGGTGCGGATGCCCACCACCAGATTGTAAAAGCTATCCCCTTCAAACCCCACAGACTCACTCTCATACACCGAGGAGATAATCAGCTCACCAAAGTTCTCAGCCAGGCTGTCCAGCGCTGCACCTATATGCAGGTGCCGCTGAATATTGCTGCCTAGACTCAGAAACAATAATGCCATCAGGTTCGCTCGCCTCGCTCGATAATAATACCCACGTCCTGAGAATATCTTAGTGCACCTGGTTTGCTGACACGCAGCTTTAACCAGGGAACAGAGAACTCTTCGTGGACAATACGGGCAATTTCTTCAGCCATACGCTCCACCAGCAAAAACTCACTGGCCTCAATAAAGGCAATCAGGCGCTTGGCAATGGACTTATAGTTGAGCGCATGCTCAATATCATCGGTCTCCGCCGCCCTGCGGATATCATGGGCCATCTCCAGATCCAGGCTGATGGTCTGTTTGACCTCGCGCTCCCAGTCATAGATACCAATAATGGTCTCAATGCGCAGGTCTCTTATATAAACAATATCCATTTCTATTCCTTAATTAGCGGGACTGTATATTTTGTAACTGATCCAGAGGCCAGCGTGGCGTGGCCGCAATGGCCAGTTCATTGCGCTGACCAGCCACCAGGCGCTGACAGCCCGCATAGGCAATCATGGCGCCATTATCAGTGCAAAATTCATGACGTGCATAGAAAACCTCGGCGCCCTCTTTCGCCAGCGCGACCTCAAGTTTGTGGCGCAATCTGCTATTGGCCGACACGCCGCCAGCGATTACCAGTGTTTTCATGCCAGTTTGCTTCAACGCCCGGCGACATTTAATCACCAGAGTATCCACCACCGCCTCCTGAAAGCCAGCACAGATATCCACAGCGTCTTTATCATTGGGCAATAGATCCTCGCCCCGGTGTTTTTCAATCAAATTGCGGGTAAATGTCTTGAGTCCTGAAAAACTAAAGTCGAGCCCAGGTCGATCGGTCATCGGGCGAGGAAAATCAAAGCGGTCAACCTGACCACGGTCTGCCATAGCAGCCAGTACAGGGCCACCAGGATAATCCAGATCGAGCATTTTCGCGGTCTTGTCAAAGGCTTCGCCAGCGGCATCGTCCAATGACTCACCCAGCACCTCATATTCACCAATGGCTTCAACCGAGACCAGCTGGGTGTGACCGCCGGACACCAACAGCGCGACAAAGGGAAACTGCGGAGGGCTCTTCTCCAGCATCGGCGCCAATAAATGGCCTTCCATATGATGTACTCCAAGCACCGGAATATCCAAGGCATAGCCAAGGGCAGTGGCCATAGCCCCACCAACCATCAGCGCCCCCATCAGACCCGGGCCTGAAGTGTAGGCAATACCCTGCAAATCAGCCTTGTTAATGCCAGCCTCGTCCAACACTAGGTTAAGCAGCGGGATAATTTTGCGCACATGGTCTCTGGAAGCCAGCTCAGGCACCACACCACCATATTCTGCATGGAGTTTGACCTGAGAATAAAGGGTATGGGCGAGCAAACCCCGCTCACTGTCATAGACAGCTAGTCCGGTTTCATCGCAGGATGTTTCGATACCCAATACAAGCATTTGCCAGAGGCCTTAAATAACCATTAGGGGTGCAACTTTAAACCCTCTGCCGCCCGCTGTGAACCTGTACTTTACCGGATATTGAGGGCTGCTAAAAAGCCTGCAAAAACCTTTGCATCAACAGGCCTAAGTGTATAGACTACGCGCCCTTGAAGAGTCGACTACAGACAGGCTGTATCGGCAATTGTTTTTCACTACAGGATTATGCATTTATGCCAAGCGTTCGAATCAAAGAAAACGAGCCCTTTGACGTAGCACTACGTCGCTTTAAACGTTCATGCGAAAAAGCCGGTATTCTGGCCAAAGTTCGCAGCTGTGAGTTCTACGAGAAGCCCACTTGGGAACGCAAGCGCAAAGCTGCTGCCGCTGTAAAGCGCAACCAGAAAAAAGTATCTCGCGAATCACGCAAGTTTACTCGACTCTACTAGAACAAGCTCTGACCCCAGAGTTGTTTTTTTAAAAGAGTTATTTCAAAGAGCGCCCCGTCGGCGCTTTTTGTGTTTCTGGAATTCACAAAACCAACCTAGCAATGGAGCCGAGCAACTGCCATGTCAATGAAAAAACAGATTAACGACGCCATGAAAGACGCCATGCGTGCCAAAGACAAAGCCCGTCTGGGTGCCATTCGTCTAATGCAGGCAGAATTTAAACGCATTGAAGTGGACGAGCGCATTGAAATTGACGATGCCCGAGTGCTGGCCGTACTGGATAAAATGGTTAAACAGCGCCGCGACTCCATCAATCAGTATGAAGCTGCAGGACGCCAGGAACTGGCTGATGTGGAAAACGCCGAAATTGCCGTGATTCAGGATTTTTTACCCGCTGCCCTCAGCGACGAAGAGATCAGCGCCATGGTGCAGGCCGCCATCGAACAGACAGGCGCCAGCTCAATGGCTGATATGGGCAAGGTGATGGGCATTATCAAACCCCAGATTCAAGGCCGTGCTGATGCTGGTGCCGTGAGTGGACTGGTGAAGGCCGCCCTTACCGCCTAAGGCGCCCTGATTGCAAAACTCTGTTTAAATTTCCCGCGGGAAGGCGTTACACTGTTGCCTCAAAATTAATAGCTCGTAGCGCCAATGCCCGGATTAATTCCCCAGACATTCATTGATGATCTGCTCGACCGCGTCGATATAGTCGATGTGGTCAACAGCCGCCTGCAGCTTAAAAAAGCAGGCAAGAATTACAAAGCCTGCTGCCCGTTTCACGAAGAGAAAAGCCCCTCCTTTACCGTCGCCCAGGACAAGCAGTTCTACTATTGCTTTGGCTGTGGCAGTGGCGGCAACGCACTGGGCTTTGTAATGGAATTCGACCGGGTGGATTTTTTGCCCGCCGTAGAAATGCTGGCCAAAAATGCCGGACTGGAAATCCCCAGAGAAGCAGCGCCAGATCGAGCCGTCAGCAAACAAAAAGACAGCCTCTACTCCATACTCACAGAGTCGGATAAATTTTTCCGTCAGCAACTGCGCTCCCACCAAGCTGCCGCGACAGCAGTAGACTACCTTAAAGGGCGCGGACTCAGCGGCCAGATAGCCGCGAAATTTGGTGTAGGTTACGCCCCTCCAGGCTGGGATAACCTGCTCAACCACACAGGCACGGAGCCGGAAAAAGTAAAATTGCTGGAAGAATCTGGCATGCTGATCGTCAAACCGGAAGAGAAAAAGCAATACGACCGCTTTCGCCACCGCATTATGTTCCCCATTCGCGATCAGCGCGGGCGCACTATCGGCTTTGGTGGCCGAGTACTGGACGACAGCACCCCAAAATACCTCAATAGCCCGGAAACCCCCGTATTCCACAAAGGCCGTGAACTCTATGGTCTCTATGAAGCTCGCCAGGCATTAAAAGAAATCCCCTGCCTGATCATGGTCGAAGGCTATATGGATGTGATTGCCCTGGCTCAATATGGCATTCACAACGCGGTGGCCACATTGGGCACAGCATTAACCGAAAATCATCTGCAAAAGCTCTTTCGCTACACCTCAGAGCTGGTTTTTTGCTTTGATGGCGATAAAGCCGGTATCCGCGCAGCAGCCCGCTCACTGGAAATCGCGCTGCCAGAAATGCGCGACGGTGTCTCCGCCAAATTCCTATTTCTGCCCGATGGTGAAGACCCGGACAGCATGGTGCGCAAAATGGGCACCGCCGATTTCCAGAAGCTGGTGGACGATGCCCAGCCCCTGTCAGAGTTTCTCTTTGAGCAACTCAGCGACGGCATAGATTGCAGTACAGCCGATGGCAAAGCGCGGCTCAGTAAAGTCTGTGCCCCGCAGATCAATCGCATTCCTCAGGGCGTATTTCGCCAGCTTATGCTGGAAGAGCTCTCACGCCGCACCGGCATCAGTGCCGACAATCTGCGTGCCTATGTTGCCAGTCACAAGCCCCCTGAGCAGAGAGCCGCAGCAGAACCGGCAAAGACCCCAGCTAGCAGCGCAGGACAGATGGGCGCGCCGGATTACGGCAATAGCGATCCCCGGCAATACGAATCGGCAGAAGGCTTTCATCCCGGCATGGAATATGAGCCTTTCCCTGATCTAAATGCCGAGCCGGTGAGTAAAATCCGCCTGTCGCCGGTAAAATTTCTCACCGCACTACTGTTAAATCATCCGGGGCTGGCGGAACATGCGGACAACACCGATCTTCTGGAGAACAGCCAGGACAGAGATATTGAGTTATTTATGCGGGTGCTCAAACTGGTGAAGGAGAATCCCCAGTACAAACCCTCGCATATATTCGCCTACTGGCTCGGCACCCATGGCAATCAGGACGAAACCAAAGCCCTGCAGGCCCTGGCTGCCACTGAGCTTTACCATCCACCCAAAGGCATGGGCCGCGATGATCACCAGGAATTCTGCGATGCCCTTGAACATGTAAAAAGCAGTACCTTCAATGCCCTGCCCGCAGCCGAAAAAGCCATACATTTGCTGCAGCAAAACAGCCTCAATGAAGGTGAAATCAAGCAGTTGCACAAAATTCGCCTGCAGCTTGGTGAAGATTTGCAGTCAAATGAGTTAAAAAACAAGATAAAACAAAGACTTGTAGTCTAATATTAGTAAACAAAAATTTGCCGATTAAAGACCAAATTCCCTGCGACAACCCGTCTTTTATTCGATATAATTGCGCGCTATTTTTTGGCCTCCCACAATAGAAATTGATACCTATGAGCGAAAATATCCAACAGCAACAATCTGGCATTAAAGATCTTATCGCCAAAGGTCGAGAACAGGGATATCTCACCTACGCAGAAGTGAATGACCACCTTCCTGAAGATATCGCCGATCCGGAGCAGGTCGAAGATATTATCCAAATGATCAACGATATGGGCATCACCGTTTTTGAAACGGCCCCGGATGCCGAGACATTGTTGATGATGTCCGGGGACAACACCCCTGATGAAGTAGCCGCAGCAGAAGCCGCAGCCGCCCTCGCATCGGTGGAATCCGAGCAACACCGCACCACCGACCCAGTGCGCATGTATATGCGTGAAATGGGCTCCGTTGAGCTGTTGACCCGAGAAGGCGAGATTGAGATTGCCAAGCGCATTGAAGAAGGCACCAGAGAACTGATGTCAGCGATCTCTGACTGGCCCACCACAGTAGCTGCCGTGGTCGCCGAATGGGATCGAGTTGTGGCTGGCGAGCGCAAGCTTACCGATGTGATCAGCGGCTATCTCAATCCAATGGAGCATGTGCCATCCGCTCTGGCCCAGCAGCAGGCTGCAGAAGCCGCTGAAGCTGAAAAAATTGCCAACGGCGAAGCTCCGGACGAAGACGAAGAGGAAGAAGAAGAACACGAAGGCGGACTTGATCCGGAAGAGGCGCAGCAGCGTTTCGAAGAAATCCGTGCCCAGCTCAAAAAGACCGATGCCTCCATCTCGCGCTACGGCCGGACCGGCAATGCGTCGGTTAAAAACCTGCAGGATCAGGCTGAACTGTTTAAATATCTCAAGCTGACTCCGCGCCAGTTCGACCCGCTGATCGCCATGGTTCGCGGTGCTGTTGAACGCATTCGCGCGGAAGAACGCAACATCATGAAGCTCTGCATCCGCTATGCAAAAATGCCGCGCAAAGAGTTTATTAAAGCATTCCCTGGCAACGAGACCGATCTAAAATGGACCGGCAAGCTGGTCAAGTCCAAAGCCGACTGGGCTCAGGGCATTGTTAACCAGGAAGTTGAAATTGTGCGCGCACAGCGTAAGCTCGCGCAGGTTGAAGAAGAGAGCGGCCTGACTATTCTGGCCATCAAAGATATCAACCGCCGTCTGACCATTGGCGAAGCCATGGCGCGCCGCGCCAAAAAAGAAATGGTTGAAGCTAACCTGCGTCTGGTGATCTCCATCGCCAAAAAATACACCAACCGTGGCTTGCAGTTCCTGGATCTTATTCAGGAAGGCAATATTGGTTTGATGAAAGCGGTAGACAAGTTTGAATACCGCCGCGGTTACAAGTTCTCGACCTACGCCACCTGGTGGATTCGTCAGGCTATTACCCGCTCCATTGCCGATCAGGCGCGCACCATTCGTATTCCGGTGCATATGATTGAAACCATCAACAAACTCAACCGTATCTCTCGCCAGATGCTGCAGGAAATGGGCCGCGAGCCCAGCCCCGAAGAGCTGGCAGAGCGCATGGAAATGCCCGAAGACAAGATTCGCAAAGTCCTCAAAATTGCCAAAGAGCCAATCTCCATGGAGACACCCATTGGTGAAGACGAAGATGCGAGTATTGGCGACCTGATTGAAGATACCACCATTGCACTGCCCGTGGATGAGGCGACCAAGCACAACCTCACCGAATCCACCCGCGGCGTTCTGGGTAGCCTGACTGCCCGGGAAGCCAAGGTACTGCGCATGCGTTTTGGTATCGACATGAACACAGACCACACATTGGAAGAAGTGGGCAAGCAGTTTGATGTAACCCGCGAACGTATTCGTCAGATCGAAGCCAAGGCACTGCGCAAGCTGCGCCACCCTACCCGCTCAGATCATTTGCGCAGCTTTATTGATGAGTAAGACTAGCAGTTTAAACGCCAAAATTTGGCTTAGCGCAAGGCGCGCAATGAGAAATTGAAGGAGCATACATTAAGTACGCGACTGAAAGATCGAACCAGTGCAGCGCCGCGATAAGTCAAAAAGGCAAGTTTTAAAAAGGGCCCATAGCTCAGTTGGTTAGAGCAGTCGACTCATAATCGATTGGTCGTAGGTTCAAGTCCTACTGGGCCCACCATTTTCACCTGAAGATTCAAAATTGGACCTTCAAGGCTAGTCTGCCCAGCATTCTCAAGTGTAATCTACGTTGCCGCCCCGTGAATGCTATTGCATACAAAACAAATCACAATCCCCAATCCATGCGTATATTGTCGTAACAAAGTACTGTAAAAAATTCTCACAATCCAAACAAGTTTGGCCATAGCCCATGAAGATCCCTCTCAAACCTCTGCTGATAACGGCCACCATTACATTTGTTTTTACAGCGTTGGGCTATATCTTGTTTGGCGATAGTATTTATCTAACCACTGTATCTTTTTTTGCTGCATCTGTGGCCAACGCTACTGCTGTAGGTGGCGGCTTTCTGTTTATGCCCCTGTTTATCTATGTCTATAATCTGCCGGCACTGGTGGCTCTTAAGCTCAGTCTTGCTACCCAGGCCTTTGGCATGACCTCTGGCGCCATTGGTTGGGGTCGGCACTATATTGATACTCAGGCTTTTATAATAGGCTCTGCAGCCAGTATCTGCGGGGTGTGGCTGGCATCATTTGTATGGGTGGTGTCTGCGGAGCAGATTAAGCTGCTGTTTGCCCTCACCTCTCTGGCGGTATTTTTTGCTCTGATTGTTGAGGTTAAATTTGTAGACTCAGGCAGTGAACAGGCTGCCAACTTTAACCTTAGCCTCTCGACAGTATTTTTTATTGCTGCCGCCTTTGTGGGCGGATTGGTGACCGGGTGGACCGCAATTGGAGTAGGCGAAGTAATCGCTCTCTATCTGTTATTTATTTACCGGCTAAAGATCGAAGTGGCCATAGCAACCGGTGTCGCTGTTTTAGCCGCCAGCTCTGTGGCCGGTCTTGTCTTCCATAGCAATCTTGGTGGCATACCCTGGGAGTTATTATTGTTTACTATCCCGGGGGTTCTTGTAGGGGGCCGGGCCGGCGCCAAAATCGCCAAGGCACTTGAGAGCAATCAGGAGCCAGATGTCGATAAACAGAAAAATACCATGTCGCCGTTAAAGCGCGTTTTTGCCGCTGTTATTTTGCTTAATTGCCTGGCGATTTTTCTCTCTGAGATTGTCTCTCAGGGCAGCTACTAATCCCTGATTACACTACCCAGCAATCCTGTTTATCTGCCGACTCTCACCAGCCCTAGAAATATCAGTTGAGACAATCCAGGCCATCCAATGCCATATGAATCAGCAAGCCAAAGCCTATCAATCTGGTTTTTGGAACAAAGCTCAAAGCCCCATACAGCAGAATCATCCAGGGCTGATGCAAAGGGTGAAAACCTATACTGCATCGATTGGGGTCGTAGATAGGAACAGCCAGAAGATGATCTATATCTACCAGCATAGTGGCCATTAATACTAGAAAAGAAAATTTCCAGTTATCTCGATACAGCAGAGCGACCAGTATTGCAGGCACTAAAAAGTGTAGACCTATATGAACCACAGTGGCGGGTATCCCAATCAATGATAATGGCAAGTATATCCTGCCGGACAAAAATAAACCCCGCAGGGCAAAGCCTGCGGGGCCTATTTATCAACAGTAATCTAAAGGCTTATCAGCATAGATTAACCAGCAGCTTTGCCACCCACCGGCTGGGCATGCCATATGCGTGGGTTGTCACAGGTAACCAAATCCCCATACATAGCATCGCGCACCGGGAAACCACCTTTAATCATCATATCGTGAGCTTTGCCACGCTCAGCAAGAGACTCAGCTATATACACATTAAAGAAGTCAGTCTCGTCAGCTCGCGGTGAGCCAATAGAGGGAATCCAGCGATAGATACCGCCAGGCATTCCGCTTTCATCCATCCATGCCGACCACTTCATATCCGCAGCCATTAGGTCCGCCAGTGTTTTACCCTCACTGAACTGGCAGGCCTCAATTTGCAAATAACCCGCCTGACCAAGTTTGTTGTATGGGCGAGCTTCGATGCTGTCCAGATAGCCATGGCTGTCACAGGGCGTCACCGCATCAAACTTTTTTGCCATATCCGCGCCATTTTTAATCCAGGCATCATTGTTTTGTCCCAGAGTTTGCTGGTTTTTGGAAACACCCAGCCAGACAATATCAAATGGGAAATCAGAACCTGTTGTCACCACAGGAGACATGACATAGGCGGTATATGCAGCGGGAAAGTTATCATCCGCCCATACATCCCAAGCGGCTGCGGTCTTGAGTAGATCGTCCATATCTTTGTTTTTGGCATAGCTGCAGTAGTAGCTTTCGATAGCACTGGTGCGAGGGCCAGCCTGTTCATGGTTACCATGACCATCAGCAAATGATGTTGAGGAGAGTACAAATAACGACAAAACTGATAGTACTAATTGGCTTGTTTTAATGATTTTTAACATTTTAATTTTCCTTTTTAGTTATGTGTTTATAAATAAAATCATCAGGCATCATGTAGCACCAACGCCTTCTTTAATGCGCTCTCGCATAGCTTACCTCAATAAATAGCAGCAAGGGAAATATTAAAAACGCTGCCAGACAGCGTAATACCCTGCTACTTAAGATTGATTACAGTCTCAGAATTAATAAGTAAATTCAGAATCCGGCTTCAACTTGGGCACATCTTTCCACAGAGCCCGATCGGCCAGACCGGTATCACTAAACTCTATCAACCTGACAATCTGTCCATCTTTACAGTTAAAAAAGTGTGCATAAATCTGATCATAGCGCTCGCCACTGGCAGCCAGCCCCTCAGCTTCGCAAATCGCAACCGTGCAGTTGCCATCCTGACTCATTATTTTGAAGTTCTTACAAAAAGTGAAATTATCATTATCCAGCTGCGCAACCACATGGGGGAACACTTCGCCCACAAGCCGAGCTTTTCCCGCATAGGTGCCACTTAGAACACCGTCTCGCACGGGCATGGAAAGTTCAAAGTCATCATGGATAACTGAACTGTACAGGTCCATATCACCTTCAATAATCGATTTATAAAAATCTTCTACAAGTTCTCTATCTGTGCGCATAATGAATTCCTCAGTTTTCTAAATATTGAGATCAGGCCAAATACTAAACTGCACTATTACCACTCAGAGCCGAAGAATTCCAAGAGCCTGCGTCAGCAGTATCTATCCAAACTTCTGGTGACTTAGCTACCAGTAAACTTGGCCGGCCTTCTCTCGGCAAACGCCATAATCCCCTCTTGCAAATCATTTGACTCCAGGCTGGTCATCATGGTGTACATACCATTGACCATCAGGCTCTGCTCGTCGGTCAGGTTCTCAGACTGACGCAGAATAAACTTGGTACCGCGCACCGCCATTGGGGAGTTGCCTGCAATCTCCTGAGCCAGGGCCATGCCCGCTTCCATAGTCGCTTCGGCGGACTCATACACATCATTAACCAGCCCGATCTTCTCTGCACGGTCAGCTTTGATATCTTTGCCCGTATAGGCCAGCTCAGCCACATGGCCCGCATTAAGAATCTTCGGCAGACGCTGCAAGGTGCCCACATCGGCCACCAGGCCCAGACGGGTTTCGCGCACACTAAACACTGAGTCGGCACTGGCAACACGAATATCACAGGCGGTGATCAGATCAACCCCTGCACCCAGGCAGAAGCCCTGCACCACAGCGATCACCGGCAGTTCGCATTCGGCTAATGAACTGATGGCCTGCTGAAACTTTTGGGTATTGCTGAGCTGGCGAATATTGGCTTCGGCTTTAGAGCGAGCCTTGGCTTTTTTATGCTGGCTCAAGCCATCTTCCGCCAGATCAATACCGGCGCAAAAGTGCTTGCCGCGGCCTGCCAAAACAATAGCGCCCAACTCCACATCTTCGCAGAGGGCTGCCAGTGCATGGGGTATAGCCGACCAAAGTTCTGTGGACAGGGCGTTATATTTGGACTCGCGGTCAAGCCAGATAATGCCGACCTGGCCCTGTTTTTCGATACTTAATACATTAGATGAAAAAGTCATTCTCTCTTCCCTACCCTAGGTTGACTGTCTGTTCAACGAGCGCATGGTCATCTTGGCCAGCTGAGACATATGCACCTCGTCCGGGCCATCGGCAATACGGCAGAATCTGCTGGTCGTCCAGATATGGCCCAGCGGTGTATCCTGACAGACACCCATACCGCCAAAGATTTGCATGGCGCGACTGGAGACATCTTCACACATTTTTGGTGCCACGATTTTTAGCATACTGATATCTTCCCGGGCGCCGTCGATACCGTATTTATCCATTTTCTCAGCGGCGGCCAGCACCAGCAATCGACACTGTTCGATATCACAGCGGCTGCGGGCTATCTCGTGTTGCACACTGGTCTTTTTGCTTAGGGCTTCACCAAAGGCTACCCGCTGCTGGGCGCGCTCGCACATCAGCTCTAAGCTACGCTGAGCCATGCCCACAAACATCATGGCGTACTGGAAACGGCCCGGCCCTAAACGGCCCTGAGCAATTTCAAAGCCACGGCCTTCGCCGAGAATCAGATTGCTGACAGGCACCCGCACATTGCTAAAGATCATATCTCCTTCACCACCGGGGCTATGGTATTCACCGAACACCTTTAGCGGGCGAGACATTTTAACCCCTGGGGTATCTGTGGGTACCAAAATGGTGCTGTGCTGCTGATGGCGCGGTGCATCCGGGTTGGATTTGCCCATGACTAGCATGATTTTACAGGCGGAGCCGATCACATTGGTGGTCCACCATTTGCGACCATTAAGGACATATTCATCGCCATCGCGCTCAATTTTAAGCTCCATATTGGTGGCGTCAGATGAGGCTACATCCGGCTCGGTCATGGCATAGGCCGAGCGGATATCACCAGCTAACAGGGGCAACAGCCATTGCTCTTGCTGCTCTGGGGTGCCGTATTTAGCCAGCACTTCCATATTGCCGCGGTCTGGGGCATTACAGTTAAATATCTGCTGGGACCAGGCGACTCTGGACATGGTTTCAAAGAGCGGAGCAATTTCCAGATTAGTCAGGCCGGGGCTCCAGGGCTTGTACTCTTCAGGCAAAAATAAGTTCCACAGGCCCTGCTTTTTGGCCTCGTCTTTTAGGCCCTGATACCAATCTGGATACTGCCATAGGTTGTTCTGGTCATTGGTAAATTCTTCGTACTCATGCTCGCGAGGATAGATATGCTCGTCCATAAACACCTTTAGGCGTTCATTGAGATCCTCTGCTCTGGCGGTTAATTCAAAACCCATTGTCGACTCTCCTTAAACTTAAATTTTTTTATTAAATAATTCCGGTAATTTTGCGCATCAGCTTGTTCATGCCACCAATCCAGCGATCGTAGTTACTGGTTTTGTTTTGCATAAACTCTTTCACAATGGGGTGAGGCAAAATCAAAAAACTCTCCTCACGCAAACCTTCAACCACGCAGTCTGCCAATTCTTCGGGCTCGATCATGCCGTTATTGGCAGCCGCAGCCACCGCATCATTATCCACTGCTGTCATGGCGGTACGCACAGCCTGTGGGCAGAGCATGGAGACATTGATACCCTCGTGTTTGTGATGAATCGCCAGCCATTCACCAAAGCCCACAGCCGCATGCTTGGTGACGCCATAGGCGGCACCGCCAATTTGATTGAGCAAACCTGCGGCAGACGAGGTATTCAAAAAATAACCGCCACCCCGGGCCACCATGCGCGGCACCAAATGGCGCGCGGCATACACATGTGACATTACGTTGATATCCCAGATCGCCTGCCATTCAGCATTGGGGGAATCGATAAACTGGCCAAAGCCCACCCCTGCATTGCAGCAAAACAGATCAATGGGGCCTATATTGGCTTCGGTATCTTCAATAATGCGCGCCGTATCTTCCTCTTTGGCCACATCCGCCAGCATGGCCACACCGCCAATCATATCGGCGGTCTCCTGAGCGTTATCTAAATTGATATCGGCGCAGACTATCTGCTTGGCCCCTTCGGCATGAAAGCGCACCGCCAGTGCGCGACCTATACCGCTGCCAGCACCAGTGATAACGACGATTTTATGTTGTAATTCCACAGCCTGATCCTCTCTCTATTGGCTTCTATCTATCGGCTTGCCTATACCAGGGTGCCCAGATGCTCTTTGCGGAAGGATTTTAAATCATCCATGCGCTTAGCCTGCACCAGATTAACCCAGTCAGGGTTAGAGATGAGCGCGCGACCCACGGCCACCAAATCAAACTCATCCTGGTCAAGGCGATGCAGCAATGTATCCAGACTGGCGGGGTCAGCTTCTTTAAAATGTGCTTCGCCAGGCTTGGGCGTAAAGTCCGCATCCAGACCTACACTGCCAACGGTGATCGCTGGCTTGCCAGTAATCTGCTGAGTCCAGCCTGCCAGATTAAGTTCGCTGCCCTCAAACTCTGACTCCCAGAAGCGTCTTTGTGAGCAATGGAAGATATCCACTCCCGCGTCTGACAATGGCATCAGGAATCGCTCTAGCTCCTCTGGCGTAACAGCCAAGCGAGCGGTGTAGTCTTGCTGCTTCCACTGAGACCAGCGCAAGATAACCGGAAAGTCTGGGCCTACGGCGGCACGCACGGCACTAATCACTTCGACAGCAAAGCGGCCACGGTTTTCGATGGAGCCGGCATAATGGTCCTCTCGCTGATTGGTGCCCTCCCAGAAAAACTGATCAATCAGATAACCATGGGCACCGTGCAATTCAACGGCATCACAGCCAATGGCTTTGGCATCCGCCGCAGCCTGGGCAAAGGCGGCAACTACATCATCTATATCCTGCTGGGTCATCACGTGGCGATTAACCTTGCCCGGCACATTCATACCAGAGGGGCCATAACCAGGCACGTCACCCTCTGGAGCCGTGCCAGATTTACGCACTGCGCCCACATGCCAGAGCTGGGGCGCTATTTTGCCTCCGGCCCCATGTACAGCATCCACTACCTTCTTCCAGCCTGCCAGGCGCTCTTCACCATAAAAGTAAGGCACACCGGGGTAACCACTGGCACCCTCATGACCAACACAGGTACCCTCGGTAATCACCAGTCCCACACCGCCCTCAGCGCGGCGGCGATAGTAGTCGACGACATTGTCACCGGGAATATTATCATTGGGAGAAAAGTTTCTGGTCATGGGCGCCATCACAATGCGGTTTTTTAACTGTAGGTTTCCCAGATTGAATGGCTGAAACAGGGCGTTATCTGTCATAGAGTTCTCGTTATTATTTTATAGAATTAAAATCTGTGTCAGGGCTGCAATTAGAGCCAGGCCCATTGCCATCAGCACCCGCGGCGAACCCATCAGCAAGCTGGTCGTCACCGGAAAAGCCAGGGTCTTTTCCAGTGCCGCCAGTTTATCTCCATGGTGGTTACTGCCAAAGGTATCCAGCAATGTCTCGGCACAGTCTCGGCGGCTGCGGTATCTAATGATCCCCGTGGATGTCCAGTTATCCGCCTGATCGCAATGGAGGTTTTCAATATTTTTTGCCTGGGCGTTTGCAATAAAGAAGGGATGGCCACCTCGTTTAAACATGCCCGCCATAAAAATTTTGCTGTAGCTCTGCAATAGCTTGGCCGACTCTCGTTTGGGCGACTTTAATTCCAGCAGATTGATCATAAACCATTCGCGACCATCGTCCTTGGCCAGAAAGTTACGCAGGTTAGTCAGTTTACCCCCGGAGATGCCCGCCTCTTCAAAGCGCTGTATATATTGCTCTACTTCAGCCTCCGATAGCTTGCCTTTAAAGCCCATGTACCAGGCCCAAAATATGACGTACAGCAGTGCGGCTGCACTCCAGATACCTGTTGCTGAGATCACAGCTGGTCCCCCCTTTTTATTGTCGCCACAATCTGTTAACAAAATCTGTTACCAAAATCTGCTACCAGACGGCTATTATTGTATTGACATGTATTATGTCATTATATGTCGCAAATGGATAGCGGCGAAACCCAACTATGCCTGCTCTGACCTGTTTTTGCACCGCAAAACGCGGCTGCCCAGTCACAGTTAGCACAGGAGTAAACCGCAAATACAGTGAATCGAATGTCCGGATGTCAGGAGATAACCGGAACCTGCTATCGCAGAGTTGTCAGCCAGGCCCCGAGTTTAGATTTAACCCCTGGGCGGCAGCCCGTGAACCATGGTTAGAAATTCCATATGGGTGCCCCCACGGCGGAATTCACTGAGCTCCTGATACTCGGCATCGGCCCACCAGGCATTGGCCACTTCTTCGGAGGGAAAGCTAAAGATAATCATGCGCCCCTCCCTCGGCGCTACGCCTTCGAGGGTAATTGGGTTGTCATCAAAGGTTAAAAAGCTACCACCATATTTTTTTAGGATGGGGAAAAAACCCTTCTCATATTTGCGGTACTCATCGGCATCGGTGACTTTTAGGTTAACCACCATATAAACTGGAATATCTGACATTTGCGCTGGCCTCGTTTTTTAGTTTTATTGATTTGCCGCTACATTAAATAGTCTTGTGCCATTGGGCAATAGCCCGACCAATTTCAACCGGGCAATCTTGCTGAATAAAATGACTGCCTGCCAGTGCGGGAATTACATTGCGCCCCAGATATGAGGGGGTCGGGTTACAATGCAGCAGTATGGGATCCGCCTCACCCTCTTCTATTTAGGCAATCTGTTTATCCATGACCGACTAGACTTTCTTTTTGCGGTTGAAGTTTCCAGAAATCATATTAACTCCGATATACTCATAATAATGTCCGCCGGTATTATATTGTCATAATTAGTGCCATAATAAAAAATAAGCAACAACAACAATTTGAAACAAACCAGGGGTCTGTAATGAACAAGCTTTTTGAATTTTTCCGTGTGATGTGGAATTTTTTCCAAGCCGCACCCACGCTAATATTCTTTAAACCTCCGGGGGATGAGGAAAAAACCTCCCTGGGACTGATGTTTCAGACTACCGCCGCCAAATATCCACAGAAATCTGCCATTGTCTGCGAAGGCCGGGAACTCAACTGGTCCGAGTTTAATGCCCTGACCAATCAGTTTGCTTACAACCTCAAACAGCAGGGCGTCACCCGCGGTGACTGTGTCGCAGTGCTAATTGAAAACCGCACGGAACTGCTGTGCAGTATCTTTGCTCTGGCCAAAATTGGTGCAACCGCCGGTTTGATTAACACCGGCCTTACCGACCGCCCTCTGGCCCATTGTATTAGCACCGTAAACTCAAAAAAATGCCTAATTGGACAGGAATTACTGGCATCGGTTGAGGGAGTCAAAGCTGGCCTTGAACTGGCAGACAAAGATTATCTCTGGGTACAGGACCATCAAATGGATCAGTCAGCACCTGCCTGGGCTACTGACTTTAGTGCCACATTGGCGGATATGCCAACCGACAATCACCCAGAGACCGAAGATATTGCCGCTGGCGAAATCGCCCTGTATATCTTTACCTCAGGCACCACTGGCCTGCCCAAGCCTGCCATTGTCTATCATCGCAAAATTATGTCCGCGGCCAAGCCCTATTCTACAGTGGGCTTTCATGCCAAACCTTCGGACCGCATGTATATCTGCTTGCCCCTGTACCATGCCACCGGCTTTTTGCTGGGTATAGGCAGCTGCCTGCATTCCGGCGCATCCATGTTTCTGCGCCGTCGCTTCTCGGCCACTCAGTTTTGGCCTGAGGTACAAAAATACCAGACCACATTATTTGTCTATGTGGGAGAGCTGTGCCGCTATCTGGCCATGGCTCCCGAGTGCCCGGAGGAGAAAAACAACCCCCTTAAAACCATGCTCGGCAATGGTCTGCGCCCGGACGTTTGGGATATGTTCCGCAAGCGCTTTGGGGTTAAGCGCATTACCGAAATCTATGGCTCCAGTGAAGGCAATGTGTCGTTCCTGAATATCCTTAACAAAGACTCCACCATTGGCACCGGCTCTGTGGTGGTGATGCTGGTGAAATACGACATCGAAAACGACGAAATTGTGCTGGACAAAGATGGCAAGGTGATTGAAGTAGAGGACGGTGACGCTGGTCTTATGCTGGGCCAGATTGACGATCGCTACAAGTTCGACGGCTACAAAAATGCCGACGCTACCAATGACAAGATACTGACCGATCTGCGTGAGCCCGGGGACCGGTGGTTTAATACCGGCGACCTGATTCGCAAAATTGATGTGGGCTTCTCTATGGGTCTGCCCCATTACCAGTTTGTGGATCGCCTGGGTGATACCTTCCGCTGGCGAGCAGAAAATGTTTCAACCAATGAAGTGGGCGAGATTCTCAATGCCTGTGATCAGGTTGAGATCAGCAATGTCTATGGCGTGGATATTCCCGGTGCCGAAGGTAAAGCCGGCATGGCCGCTATTACACTGACCCCCGGCCAGCAATTTAATCCGACGGAGTTTACTGAATTTGTCGACCGCGAACTGCCCGCCTTTGCTCGCCCAGTTTTTGTGCGCATTGAAAAAGAGCAGGATACCACCGGCACCTTTAAACTATTTAAAGGCAAATTAAAGCAACAGGCCTATCATCTGGATCAGGTGGATGAACCCATCTATGTACGCCAGCCCAAAGCCAAACAGTACGAACTGCTTGACCGCGGCTTTTATGAGCAGTTGGTTAACGGCAGTGCCGGGTACTAAACATGACAACAATGAACTTGCAGCTTACAGATGGCGTCCATATTCTGACCCTGACCAATGCCGAGAATGGCGGTGACAATCGTCTTACCACAGAGGTTGTGGCGGAATATATCGCTGCCCTGGATACAGTCGAACAGTACCAGGGCAACACTGCGCTGCTGCTAACCTGCACCCATAAAAAAACCTTTTCTACAGGTATAAATCTGGATTGGCTAATGCAGTTAGATGATGCAGGCCGCAGGGAATTTGCCATCGCCTTTGAAACATTACTGTGCCGCTTGGCATTGCTCAGTGCCCCCACGGTCGCCTGCATCAATGGCAACGCCTACGCAGGCGGAGCTATTATAGCCAGTGCAGCAGACTTTCGACTGATGCGCTCTGACCGCGGTCGCTACTGCTACCCTGAAGTGGATATAGAAATTCCCTTTACCCAGATATCCAGTGATATAGGCCAGCTGTTACCCAACCAGCAGGCAGTAAAAAACATGATGCTGACCGGTGTTGCTTACACAGGCCTGGAATGTGCCGAACTGCAAATTGTCGATGCTATTTACCCACAGGATCAGTTACAGCAAGAGGCCCTCAGCCTGGCCAAAACATTAGCCAGTAAAGATCGCAACAGCTACTGTATAAATCGCAATTTAATGAGGCCTGAAATTGTGGCTCATTTCAAGAATCTAACTCAATAAAAATAACCAGGAAAAATTATGGCTACCAATCTATTTGATCTAACCGGCAAAGTTGCCCTTGTCACCGGCGCCAGTCGCGGAATAGGCGAATCCATCGCTAAGCTGCTCGCGGAACAGGGAGCCCATGTGATTGTATCGAGCCGCAAGATTGATGGCTGTCAGGCCGTGGCCGATGCCATTACCGCCGCTGGAGGCAGTGCTGAAGCGCTGGCCTGCCATGTGGGCAATATGGCTGATATCGAAAACTGCTTTGCCCAGATTAAGCAGATGCACGGCAAGCTGGATATTCTGATTAACAATGCGGCAACCAACCCTTACTTTGGCCATATTCTGGATACAGATCTGGGTGCCTATACCAAAACTGTGGATGTGAATATTCGCGGTTACTTCTTTATGTCTATCGAAGCCGGAAAAATAATGCGCGAGAATGGCGGTGGCTCAATCGTCAACACCGCATCTATCAATGCATTACAACCGGGACCCATGCAGGGGATTTACTCCATCACCAAGGCCGCCGTCGTTAACATGACCAAAGCCTTTGCCAAAGAGTGCGGAGGGTTGGGCATTCGTGTAAATGCGCTGCTGCCCGGCATGACTAAAACACAATTTGCCAGCGCCCTGTTTAGTGATGAAAAGATCTATAACCAGGCAATTGCCACTATTCCAATGCATCGCCATGCGGAGCCAGACGAGATGGCTGGCTCAGTGCTGTATCTGGTATCTGATGCTGGTAGTTACACCAATGGTGAGTGCATTGTTGTTGATGGTGGTCTGACGATTTAAAGCCTGTCTCTGCCATATTTAACTTAGCGAAATATCTAGAGATCCTTCACTGCGTTCAGGATGACCCACGGAGCGTTGTGGAGGCAGGATGCCGGGAGTGACCGTACTTTCTGCAAGTCACAGCGGTTAGTCATTAATTCAGGCCGCTCCAATCGCTCAAATCACTCCACAGGACGATGGCGCAGTTTAATTCGGCCAATAAATAAACTCATCACCCTCTTCCAAAGGCTCATTGCTGGTTTTATCAATCAGCTGGGGCGAATTAAATACGCTCGGCCACAGGGGCTCCACTTGCTCCGCATTATGGCTTGCCAGCAATGCCTCCAGCTCCGCCACCTTATCGCTATTCTGAGCTGCCAGATTAGTCTGCTCTGTTGGGTCCGCCGCCAGATTGAATAACCACTTAGCCATGGGCGCCGGTTGCGGCAGATGAGACTGCTCAGCGCGAATTAACTTCCAGCCCTTATGCAAAACGGTCTGCTGATGCCCTTCCCGCCAAAATAAAGCTTTATGCGGCGCATCAGGGACCTCTTTGCGAATATAGGGCAACAAATCAACCCCATCTATTTTTCGATCCTGCGGCACCTGTGCACCGGCCGCCGCAGCGATAGTGGTGAAAATATCATTGTGATGTATGGGGTCGTCCATGCTGGTACCCGCATTGATCCGAGCTGGCCACTTCGCCATAAAGGGTACATGGGTACCCCCTTCAAAATGATTGAGCTTCCAGCCTCGATAAGGCTGATTAACATTGGGCAAACCTATATATCCTGCCCCGCCATTATCACTGGTGAGAATGATTAATGTATTGTCAGTCAGGCCGTTCTCTTCCAGTGCCTGAGTCACCCGGGCCACACTGCGATCCACGGCGCGAATCATCGCGGAGTATACCCGCAGACGATGATCGGCAATATGAGACAGCGCTTCATAGTCCTCCCGAGCGGCCTGCAATGGGTTATGTATCCCCCAGTGAGCCAGATATAAAAAGAACGGGCGATTGCGGTTATTCTTAATCACCTTGACCGCTTCGTCGGTGTAGTAGTCTGTGACATAGCCTTTAGGCTTAAACCGCTCCTCCACATCACCGTCACCATTAAAGGCAGCGGAATAGGTACCAGTGGCCCAAACCATGCGGTCGATACGGTCGCCCTCTACTTTGGCATTGACCACATCCGGATGATCCTGTGGCAGATACAGAGTCCCTTTTAATTCCAGACTATCGTCAAAGCCCTGATTAGTAGCCACCATCTCATTCACAGACCCAAGGTGCCACTTGCCCACATGGGCGGTGTAATAACCCTGCTGTTTAAGTAATTCAGCAATAGTGATCTCTGAAGATGGAAGGCCCAGCTGTTGAATGGGTTTCATGGTTGCGACACTGGCTTCATCCAAAAGCAGGGGTAGTGGACTGGGATCCAATTCTTCCATCCAGCGAAAAATGGTCGCCCCTGTTTTATAGAATGGGGTAAATTCAAAACCAAACCTGGTGGAATAGCGACCGGTCATTATCGACGCTCTTGAAGGCGCGCAGACAGCATTGGCGGCATAGCCATTGGTAAAGGTCACACCTTGCTGGGCCAGGGCATCAATACTGGGGGTCTGCAATGTGCCATCACCAGCACCGCCGTTGTAGAGCGATATATCATTAAAGCCCATATCATCGGTGACAATTAGCACAATATTCGGCGGGCGATCTGCAGGATCAGTGACCGCAACCTCAGGCCCCTGAGACCAGTTTAGCTCTCTGTTTTCTGCAACGGGACTGGTGATCTCAAGCAACTTGGGTGCCACCCAAACAAGCAATTCAACCCGCTGTTGCCAGCCGGCAAAAGCAGTAATGATTAATAGGGCAACAGCGACGGTCAGCTTTTTCAAAAGGTCACCATTAACCCCGTGCTAGGCGGAATTTTGTTATCTAACAGCGCAGCCCAGTGATCTGCCAACCTTACTGAACCCTCAACCCATTGCACCTGAATATCGTCCGCTACCAGAGCCGCCACTTTGGCACTGGCGGTCATGGCATTGACCATCGCCACTCCCGGGCCCCATTCCTTATTGCGTTTTTCGATTTGCCCCGGGGCAAAAAAGAATCTCGGACGCGCGCCAGGCAGTTCACCTACCTTGCCGCCCTCCTGCCAATGACTGCCTCCCACCATGCAGCTCTCCACAATCTTATCTTCAAGGTGGTTGTGCAGGCTAATCGTCAACCGGGCATCACCGGACATATCCACATAAGCAGTAGATACAGAGGCGTCAATCTCTGCCTCGTTCTTATACAGCACTATCTGATCACAGCAGCCCAACCCCTTTACAAAATCCACATTGCCCGGAGAAGTCACGCCTATAACTGACTGGGTTACCTCAGGATCATTGTGTAGCATTTGCGCCAAGCCAAAACCGGTTTTGGAGGACACCGAGCCAATCACTACCTGCTGGGCGCCAAAGAATTCGTTATCGATAAGATAATCGTAAATCAGATAGGAGGTCATAAATAGCGGGAATAACAGGCAGCGCTCATTCTCCAACTGCTGAAGAAACTCCGGCTCCGCCTTGGTGCGGCGAAACTGGTTGTAGACTGGAGGCAATTCTCGGCGGTGCTCCACAACATCAACAAAATAATCAGCGTGAATATTGCCCGGGGTCAGCACGGCATGACTGGCCATGGGAAAGTACCCCCAGAGCCGATCACCCACGGGGATATCAGCACAGCTGGACTCTATTACAGTGGCACAACCCCAAACCGGCACTATGCCCCAATTGTCTTGCGCCGGATAAAACTGCCAGTAGCCAATGCTATCTCCCGTCACTGCATAACTAACGTTATTGGCGGTAAGGCCAAACTTATCGATCGCCACCAGAACCTGGCCGTCAATCAGCTCCGGCAGCTCGGTGGTGACTTGCCTGGTTATGTTGATATCAGTGCGATCTATCCACAGTGCGGCGCAATTGGTCATGGTTTTACCCCTGTTTTTTTATAGTCAAAATATTATGGCACAATGTATGACATAATAATAGCCGCCAGCCTTACACAAACTATACAGAATAGCCCGAAATCACTAAAAACCAGATTTTCATCCAAATCGATTTTCTTAATCTATACTTTTGGTATTGGTATTTTTTAGTTTGAGGGGACTAGCCATGAAAATACAATGCAACTCCAAACTTCTCGCTTTTCTCGGTATATTCTTTTTTCTCGTGCTCTGCCTGCCTATTCAGGCCGATACGCGTCTCTGGTCCGAGAGAAAGTTTGATAAAACCGTTCTCAAAATAGACCGTGATCTCAATAGAAAACGCTGGCAGGCTGTAATCAAACGCAGCCAGAAAGCCATCCCACAATGCATTGCCAGGCATACGGAACATCACCAAATGTGCATTGTAATGCTGCGCAACATTAACCAGAGTTACGAACAGATGAGGCGCTTTAACCCGGATCATTCGCAGATTAAAGCCGCTTACATCCTGTCCTCGGAGGTCTTCGGAAAAACCCATTCAACAACCATGAAGACCAGAGAGTACTATTACAAATATCTGGTTTTTAACGAGGATTACGCAGATGCCGTGCCTCTGGTGGAGGAAATTATCCAGATAGAAGAAGCTGGTGCCGGCGATGAATTTAGATTGATGCAGCGCTATAACCAACTTTATGCCCTGCAGGGTTTAGTAGAGAACTGGCCCGCAGAGGAAGCAGCTCTAACCAAAGTATTGAGTCTGGCAAAAGAAGTCATGGGTGAAGACAGTGAAGATGTCAGAGCCGCTGCAGAGGCACTGGCCCATAACTACTGTATTCAAAATAAGTACCATGAGTTTTTTATGCTTATTAATGAGCAGCAATTAGAGGTGCCCTGCTTTGCCAAACCCAGTAGCTAAGCCTAATGCCACCATGAGCTCGATGAATTAGATGCGCACTAATTGATTACACAATTCACTTATATCTTTGGTGGCTGGGAATTCAGCTGATAGTTGACTCCCCACAGCCGCAATCAGTGTTGGAATAGAATGATAAGAATCGGCCTGATCCACAACCCCGCCAGTTAATGCTGGATTAGACCTCTTATTGCTTGTCCATATGCATAGCAAGATGCTGATGAAAATTGACAATCGCACTTTCAAAATGACCAAAAGTGAAATGACTGTTGGCATTGCTCGCTACAGATTCTTGAATGGCCCGAGCCGCCTCGCGATCTTCATTCTGACCTGAGTCGCCAACAAATAGAGCATCTCGCTTAGCTTCTTCTAGGGGAATTTCTACTCCGTCGGCAGCTCGATTTACCATCCGATACAACACCCACCTTGAGCTAGTTGGGCTGATAGGTTCAAGAATCGCCAAATTAGTATGCTTGGAGAGCACGGATACACTGGCAGTGGGAAACAGCAGATAGACCGAGGTCACCAGACCATCAATACAGCGCTTATCTGGCTCTACATCACGCATTTTTTCGATACGCCGAAAGGGAAAGGTCACTCGGGAATTGGCACCATAGGTCTCCACTAGAGTCAGATTATCCAGACCATAGGGGTAGAAAGTCTCACTGTGCAGAGACTTAATATGGTAGCCCTCCATCAATGTCTCGTTAAGGATTTTCCAATTGGCTTCGTCGACCATCTCGTCGGTCTCGAACATTTGCTGCTCGGGACTAAAATAATCCAGACAGCCCGCCAGCATATCCTCAGTGATTTCGCCCTCCTGCATAACATAGACAATCCCGCCCTTTTCTCGGGCGCTGACTTCCACCAAACCATGCTCTTCTGGATTCACACCGGGAAACCCCTCCTGCCCCGGTATATGCCTTAGGTTGCCTTCCAAATTATAGGTCCAGGCATGGTAGGGACAGATAAAGGCCCGTGAACAGCCACTACCCTGGGCCACCTGCATACCCCGATGGCGACAGGCATTGATAAAGGCCCGCACCATACCGTCCAGTCCGCGACTGACCAATAACGGGGTTCCTGCAGCCTTTCGAGCTATATAACTGCCTTTATCTGGCAATGCTGCTGAAGGGCAATAGGGAACAGGGGTTCGCTTCAACAGAGCTATCTCAGCTTCAAATCGCTCCTGGGAATGATAATGTTCCACCGGCTCCTGCCAGACTCGATCACCAAGATCTGTTGTCTGATTATCCATATGGTTAAAGATTCGCTCGATAACATCGGAATCGCTAAGTAGCTGAGGTTTGGGAATAGATTCTTTCACTGCACGACCATTAATTATTATTTTCATGAACATATTGTAATAGCTGGTTAATTACAAGGATAGATTGGGCCACCACCAATGCGCCGAATAAAACATTCCAACCAGAGACAACTGCGGCCAACCACTAATATGTTGTGCTTCTCGGTACAAATTCATAGAATCAGAAAGCATCGATAAAAATAATAATATTGGTACCCAAAATATGCTCGCCACCTATACAGATTATCTTAACCAATGGAGTAGTCGACACCCGGATCAGTTATGGCTGCGGGAGCGCAGTGGCGACAAAGTCACCGACTGGACCTGGCGCCAGGCCCACACTGAAATCAACGCCATGGCCTGCTGGTTTGAGTCTCGCTTTGCTGCCACCGGCCAATGTGTTGGTCTGCTATCACGCAACCGCGCCCATTGGTATTTTGCCGATCTAGGCGCCTGTGCTGCGGGCCATGTGGTAGTGCCAATATTTACTACCGCACCAGGAGAAACCGCTGAATATGTAATGAACTTTACTGACATGAAGGTACTGTTTGTTGGCGAGACAGAGAACTGGGATCAGGTGCAGCATATATTGCCCGAGGGTATCCTACTTATCGCCCTGCCCGGGGTCGAGCTGGCCCAGGAGCATCTGCGCTGGGAAGATCTGGTAGCCCCCTTTAGAGGCAGCATGCCCTCCTACCAGTGCCAGGCTGATGATCTGGTATCACTGGTATTTACCTCGGGAACCACTGGTGTCCCCAAAGGAGTTATGCAAACCCATAGTTCAAACCTGATTCCAATTGCGCGATTTAGCAGCACCTTTTCAATGGCAGTGGGCGCAAAATTCTTTTCTTACCTGCCCCTGGCACATATTGCTGAGAGACAGCTGATCGAAGGCAGCTCTCTG
>JABJOY010000080.1 GCA_018664075.1 Porticoccaceae bacterium
ACCTTAACACCAAGGCGTTTGCTTTCTGAATCGCGACCGTTTCTAGTACTACCACCAGCTTTCTTGTGAGCCATTGCTATATCCTCTTTTAATTATCCAGCATTGATACCGGTAATTTTAACTTCTGTGTACCACTGTCTGTGGCCCTGCTGAGTACGTGAGTGCTTGCGACGACGGAATTTAATGATATTCACTTTGTCACCGCGGCCGTGAGATACAACCTCAGCAGTCACTTTGCCACCTTCTACCAAAGGGGCACCAATCTTGACTTCGGCACCTTCGCCGACCATCAAGACTTCTTCAAAATCGATATTGTCACCAGTAGCTACGTCCAACTTTTCCAGACGCAAGGTTTCACCCTCAACGACTCGATGCTGTTTACCGCCACTTTTGATCACTGCGTACATGTTCTGCTCCAAATTTAGGGTGGCCAAAACAAGTCGTCGGGACAAGTTAGTGAGGCCAGATTCCGTTGCTTACAATCCTGAGGCCAAGAGCCTCTGCGAGAGGGCGGCAATTCTAATGGAACACCCTACTGTTATCAAGTGTTTAAACGGCAAAAATGCAACTATCCCGGGGCCTGCCAATAAAAGACTCAGGAGCCCCTTTAACCCGGTTATTTAATCAAGGTTTTTTAACCAGATAAGCGAGGCAAAACGACCGGTTTCAGGCTCCCTGCGATAGGAATAAAACCGCTTGGCATCATTAAAGGTGCAATAATCACCCCCATAGACAGCTTTGACCCCACAGCAGGCCAACTCGACCCGCGCCAGAGCATAGAGATCAGCAAGATATTTGCCCGCCAGGGCTGGAACAAATGCGGCTTTGATGGCCTCTGCATGCTGGGCATTTTGTGCCCTGTCGATAAATGCCTGCAGCACCTCGGCACCCACTTCAAATGCCTTGGGGCCTATGGCTGGGCCCAAATAAGCCATCAACTGGTCCTCAGGAGGAAATATCGCGACTGACTTGCGCAAAATCCCGTTACACAGCCCCCGCCAACCTGCATGAGCGGCTGCGATCCTAGTGCCCTGCTGATTGCACATCAGCACTGGCAGGCAGTCCGCCGTCATTACCACACAGGCCGCACCAGCCTTATCGGAATAACTGGCATCAGCTACAGGTGTACCATTGGCGTTGGGCTCATAGACGATTTCAGTACCATGAACCTGCTGCAACCACAGCGGCTGCTCTGCTAAACCAAGGCTCCTGGCCAATAGCTGCCGATTAGCCTCCACGTCAGACTCATTATCGCCAACATGCAAAGCCAGATTATTACCATTAAAAGGTGCCCGACTGCAGCCACCATGGCGAGTGGTAATCGCAGCAGCTACGGTTTTGGGTGCGGGCCAATCAGGAATAAGGCTATTTATTGGCTTAGGGCTAGTCACAGGCTTAAGGCTACTCATCAGCCAGAACAGCTAACAATGCCTGCATATCATCAGGCAGTTCCGAGGACCAGCTATTGAGCTCCCCAGTCGCCGGGTGAATCAGGCCCAATTCCCGGGCATGCAGTGCCTGACGACCAAAACCATGAACCGCATCGCGCAGGGCCTCGGATGCACCTTTATGCACCCTGAAACGGCCAGCATAGGCATCATCACCCACAATGGGGAAGCGAATATGGGCCATATGTACTCTTATCTGATGGGTGCGACCCGTTTCCAGTCTAAGGCGCACATGGCTGTGGCCGCCAAAGCGCTGCAACACAGAATAATGAGTCCGTGCCTCTTTACCATCGGACACCACTGCCATTTTGGTGCGCTGCACTGGATGCCGCCCTATGGGCTGGTCAACCAGCCCGCCGCCGGTCATGACTCCAGTGACAACAGCTTCATATTCTCGCTTGACCGTTCTACTCTGTAGCTGGGACACCAGGTCTGTATGTGCCTGCAATGTTTTAGCCACCACCATCAACCCGGTGGTATCTTTGTCCAGACGATGCACTATGCCCGCCCGGGGCACCGACTCAAGCTGGGGGCAGTGGTAGAGCAATGCATTTAACAAAGTGCCTTCGCGATTCCCTGCGGCGGGATGCACAACAAAATCCGTCGGCTTGTTGAGCACAATAATATGCTCATCTTCATGGACAATATTGAGAGGAATATTCTCTGCCTGCCAGTCACCCTCAGGCTGCAATTCCACATCAATAGTCAGGGTCTCACCACCAAGTATTTTTTGTTTTGGCACCCTCTGCTCGCCATCAACACGTAGAAATCCCTCTTTTATCCACTGCTGCAGCCTTGCTCTGGAAAAATCAGCGAACAATTCCGACGCCACTTGGTCCAACCTCCTGCCACAATAGTCTGGGGACACAGTGGCCGATAGCTGTATTTGATCGCTGCTGTTATTTTCGCTGTTGGGCTGGTTCACTTAGGCTGCTCTGTGGTTAAATACTTGGCTTCATCGACTTGTTGTTCGACTCCGTATCTGGTTAGGAATTTTACATGAAAAACATCGCTTATATTTTGTTGATTTTAAGTTTATCTGTGACATCTGGTTGTTCCTGGCTGGGCTGGGGTGACGACGAGACCACAGAGGACGATACCGCCGGATATTCGGAGCGAGATTTCTACGAGAAAATTCAGAGCAGCCTCAATGCCAGCAACTGGAGCGTTGCTATCAGCAACCTGCAGCTGCTGGAGTCACAGTTTCCCTTCGGAAAATACGCCGAACAGGGCCAGCTGGAGCTAATGTATGCCCAGTTTAAATCCTCAGCCTATGAAGACGCGATCTCCTCTGCCGACCGATTTATTCGCCTGCACCCCCAGCACCCCAATGTTGATTATGCTTTCTATGTAAAAGGCCTGTCCGAAATTTCCCAGACTTTTAGTTTCTTTGATAGCTTTTTGCCCACAGATAGCGCCAAGCGCGATATTGGCTCTGCCCGCGACTCCTTTGGCACATTTACCGAATTACTATCCCGCTTCCCCAACAGCCCCTATGCACCGGATGCTCGCAAACGCCTGATTAATCTGCGCAACCAGCTGGCTCGCGCTGAAATTAATGCCGCTAATTATTACTTCAGCCGCGGTGCCTATCTGGCTGCCGCCAACCGTGGCCGCTATGTTGTGGAAAACTTTCAGCAATCTCCAGCGGTTCCAGATGGTCTAGCTGTGATGGCTCAAGCGTATCACCTGTTAGAGATGCAAGAGTTGGCGGACAATGCCATTGCGGTAATGGCAGCAAACTACCCTGAGCACCCCTCTCTGACAGCTGATGGTTCATTTGACTATGACCAGAGACTGATTGGGTCTGGTGACTCGTTCCTCGCCAAGATTACCTTTGGACTGATAGAAAGGGTTGATCCGCCAGCGTTTGACTCTCGTGCTATCTATAACCGGGCTACCCGCGAAGCAGAGCTTATCGATAACGGTGGTAAATCTGACGAGCAGGGTCGATCTGTTTGGAGTTGGTTGACCTTTGGCCTGATGGACTAGAAATTCTGACCTTATTTTGCGGTAACAGGTACTGATGAACAGACAAGCTATTATCG
>JABJOY010000081.1 GCA_018664075.1 Porticoccaceae bacterium
CCGCCAGCTACCAGGTTAACTCAACGCCAACCCGCACTGCTCGGGGCATACCGGGAAAGTAGCGCTCCTGGCTAAAGCCGGTATAGTCTGCGCGCTCAGCATAATGCCGGTCACTGAGATTGCTGACATTAGCATAGACATCCATAGACTCAGATATTGACCAACCGGCCCTAAGGTGCAGTAAGTCATGGCCTTGATAACGATGAAAGTTTTCAGGATCCATGTAGTAACCGCCCATAGACTGCCATTCAAGCTCTAAGCTTGTATTAGCCGCAGGTGTCCATGCCAGTCGGGCACTGGCAAAGTGACGGGGTGCAGTGTCTATATCATTGCCACGAATATTGATATCCCCACTTACCAGACTGTTGAGATATCTGTGACGAGCCTGGGTGGAACTCACTGAAAGAGCAAGATTCTGGTTAATTTGATAATCCAGTTCCAGCTCAATTCCCTGGTGCTCGGTATTGCCATCACTGACATTAAAGAAATCGGAATCCCGGAAAATAACATGGTCTTTTTCCATATGGTAAGCCGCTAACTTGTAAGTCAGTGACCTGGTGCTGCCGGCAATGCCCAACTCCACTGAATCAATACTCTCTGAATCCAGATCAGTAATCTGCTGCTCTCTCTGTAGACGATAGAGTTCGGTTGCCTGGGGTGCCCTAAAGCCCCGCGCCATGCGCAGAAAGACTTTGCTGCCACCAGCTAACTGAAACTGTGCGCCAAGATTGGCAGACCAATTGTTAAAGTCATCTTTGCCACTGGGTGGGCGACTGTAGCGACAGCCTCCAAAGCCGCACTCAGTGCCATCATCTCTGCTGCGACCCACTGGCATATTATTACTGTAGTCATAACTGATGGACTCGAAGCGCAAGCCTCCAGTCACCCTCAGCTGTTCACTCACCGTCCAATCCAGATGCATAAATGGTGCTGCCATGTTGGCATCTACCTGATAATCATAATGCTGGCCCTGGGGAATGGTCTGCTGCAAAAATGCTGGGCCGCTGGTCGGCAGATCCTGCGACTGTTTAAGGTAGGCATCAGTGATCTCTAAATCCAAGCCGGCAATCATATTGAGGCTTTGGCTCAGTGGCCGGTGATAGCCAATTTGCACTCCGGCACTCTTCTGACCATTTTCTTCCAGGGGATCCCCCGGAAGAAAATGCTGCAAAAAATCCATTTGGCTGTAGCGAATATAGGGGGTAATAATCAGCTGATAGTTTTCCTCGGACTTGGTCACACGGGACCAGGCTCGGGCGGAACGAACATCTCTGTAGGCCTCGGGGTTGAGGTTACGCCTAAGCTGAGAATCATCTTTGTAGGAGTTCAGCCCCTCGATAAAGCCAGCGGTTTCCTGGTTGAGATTGGTCAATGTCAAACCAGACTCAATCTCCATATCATTACCTTTATGACTGTGCCGCAGAGACAGCTTCTGCTGGTCAAAACCAGAATCATCCCTGTATCCACCATCACGGGCAAAGTTGGCAGCAACACCCAGATTCCCGGTACCAGTAATTATCTTTACCCTGCGGTAATCATTGGCGCCAAGCTCCAAACCCAGATTAGTCCGGGATGAGATGTCTGGCGTGACAACATTAATCACCCCATGCATTGCATTGGAGCCATGCAAAACTGTACCTGGACCGCGCAATACTTCAATGCGTTGGGCCATCTCTGTATTGGCTTCAAACAGCTCATTGATATTGCAAAACCCCGATGGTCTCAGTGGAACACCATCTTCCTGCATCAGAAAACCGCCGCAGCCACCGGCGCCTGTCAATACTGGCGAGCGCACTGAGGGCAGATATTCCTGACCATTGCCGCGATGCAGATTAACCCCTGCTACCCGGGACAGCGCCTGCTGCACATGGGCATGGGATACTGACTTCAATTCGTCATTATCCAGCACAGAAACAGTACCAATAAATTGATCCGGACTGGCGTCAATCCTGGTGGCCACTGTCACCACCTCGTCAATATTGGCTAGCGCCCCAGTGTTAAAAATAGTCAGGGCAATGGCAACAGAAAATCCAATTTTGTTAATCATTCTAAATCGCCCTAGTCTTCAACAGTAAAGGTAAGTCCTGCATTGGCCTGCAGCCGCTCGATCAGCAATGAGCCCATGGCCGGTGCTGGAGTCCAGATGCCACCACTGGCGGCATCCGGGTTCTTGACCAGACAAACTGCGCTCTCGGCAATCATCTTTGATGTGGAGCCATAACCGGGATCCTTGTCACCCTGCACACTCACCTTGACCAGCTGGCCATCGTTGGCCTCACCGACAAACAATACATCGTACAGGCCATTTTCCCGGGCTTCTTTATCCGGGCCATCACCGGGCTGAGTCTGGTCTTCAGCCATAGAGTTATCGTTGGCAATATGATTGGCAATCGCCTCACCCTGTTCGCCCGGGCCGGTCAGCATCATCTCGTCATAGACAAAGTCAGTGCCATAGCGATGATCCATCAGCTGGTTCGATCGATGAATATTCTTGGTGTTGATGCTGGCCATCACAAAGGGAGCGATCCAGCTCTGCAGCACTTCATCAAACACAGGCTTGTCACCTTTGGGCTGCTCGGCACCCGTAAAACCAGGAGTTAGAGAGAATGGGTTGCGCAGCACATTAATCAGATCAGGATCTTTAGCCGCTGCCGCCATAGTGGTGCGGAAACTCGCCAGAGTACCGCCAGAAAAAGTACCTTTCATTGCCCGCACACGGCCTCTGACACGGGGCACAGTGGCACCCAGTTTTTGTTCTGCATTCTGCTGCAAAAACAATACGCCCAAATCAAATGGTATCGAGTCAAAGCCGCAGGAAAACACAATCCGTGCACCACTGGCCTCAGCCGCTGCACTGTGAGCACCAATCATTTTATACATCCAGCCCGGCTCACCACAGAGATCAACATAGTCAGTTCCAGCGGCGGCACAGGTGGCAACAAGTTCATTGCCGTACAGCTGATAGGGCCCAACTGTGGTGCAAACCACAGCAGTGCGCTCGACCATGGCTTTAATCGAATCCAGGTTAGAAGAGTCCGCGACCACTAAAGGCAGATCGGCAGAGATACCCATTTCATCGCGAACCTGTTCCAGCTTGCTCTGACTGCGGCCAGCCATAGCCCAGACCAATTCGCCATTAACCCCGTACTGATTATTCAGATACTCGGCGACCAAACGGCCAGTAAAACCAGTAGCGCCGTAGACAACAATGTCCAGCTCTCGATTACTTTTCATAGGGATTCTCTTTAAATATTAGTTATGTGGGAAATGTTAGCACTGATAACCGATCAGGTTACCAGTAATAATAGACCGGGGGTTCACGAAAACTAACCCCGACTTAGGCCCCGAGCTGGTGCCAAAACTGGTAGGGGTAATCCGTCGGCCCCGATGCGGGTAAAGGCTGCAAGCCGCACTGTTCAAAGAAACCTATGGATGGCCTCTCGGCTTTAACCACCAGACCATCAGCACCAAGAGCCACAGCTTCAGAGAGAACGGCGGCCATTAGAGCACGCCCCTGACCCCTGCCTTGAAAGTCTGGAGAAATGTACAGGCCATGCAGCAATCGGCCTGCGCCCAGCTCTGTAGCAATTGGTACTTCCGGATTCCAGGCCGCCACGCCCTGAATCTGGTCAGCGTCTGTGTAAACCGCAAACCGATAATGCTTAAAGTCCTCGCTGTCATAGCTCAGCACGGGCACCGACAGACGCTTGATGCGCTCTGGCATGGGCCAGGACATTACCGCCGCGGCAACCACATTATTAATGCAGTCCAGATCAGTTTTGTTGCCAGTAACTATACTCATGCCGCCATTGTACCAATTACAGGTGCGAGAACAGTGGCGACTGAAGTCAGAGTCTTGTAGGGTTCGGTGTATAAAAATAACAAGGGCGTAAACTCCATGTCTGTTTCCTATCTAAAAGTCCTGATAGCCGGCCTGATTATCGCGGTTTTAAGTGGTTGCACCGAGCCAGTGGCCAACAGTATCTATATCAATGGCCAGATCATTTCCGTCAACGACAACATTGGTACTGTAGAGGCCATAGCAGTAAAAGATGGCAACATTATTGCGCTGGGCTCCAACTCAGATATACGAAAATATCAGGGTGAAACTACCAAGCTGATTAATCTGCAAGGCAAAACCATGCTGCCCGGTTTTGTCGATGCTCACAGTCATCTATCCGGTGTGGCCATCCAGGCTATCTCTGCCAACCTGCTGCCGGCTCCCGATGGGCCGGTCAATAATATAGCCCAGCTACAGCAGACGCTGCGCGACTATATGGGCCTGTCCCCTGTTGTGGCAGAACACAATGTGGTGATTGGCTTTAATTACGATGACTCGCAGCTTGCCGAGAAACGGCATCCGACCAGACATGATCTGGATGCTGTCTCAACAGATATGCCTATTATGGCCTTGCATCAGTCTGGACATTTGGGAGTCTATAACAGCAGAGCGCTGGAGATATTTGGCATTAATGCCGAGTCGGTCAATCCTCCAGGTGGCATTATCGAGCGGGAAGCCGATGGCAAAACTCCCAATGGCGTGCTGCAGGAAAATGCCCATTTCGCCGTGGTGTATAACATGGTGCCAAATTTCAGTCCGGCCCAGTATATGCAGGCTCTCAGGGCAGGAGAAACTGTATATGCCGCCAATGGATTTACCACTGTTCAGGATGGCAAAACTGACCCGGTGTCTCTGCAAACCTTTGCCGCGGTATCTGCCGCTGGCGCTCTTAATCTGGATCTGGTGGCCTACCCGGATTTGGTTAAAGTCAAAGAGGATTCGCCGGTTTACAGCCCCCTATTCTCCCGTGACTACAGCAATCACTTTCGTATTGGCGGGGTAAAACTTACCTTTGATGGCTCACCTCAGGGAAAAACCGCCTGGTTTACCCACCCCTACCATCAACCGCCTCTCAATCAGGATAATAGCTATGCAGGCTATGGCGCATTCAGTGACAAGGAAGCCCTGCATTGGTTTGAACTGGCCTACAAGAACAACTGGCAGCTTATGGTGCATGGCAATGGTGATGCCGCCATTGACCAGTTTATTAAAACTGCAACGATTGCCCAGCAAAATCGGCCCGGAGCAGATCGGCGGACAGTGCTGATTCATGGCCAGTATCTGCGCCAGGACCAGGTCGCTGATCTGGAAGCGCTGGATATCTTTCCTGCTCTGTACCCCATGCATACCTTTTACTGGGGAGACTGGCACCGACAGTCCGTGGCCGGTCCCGAGCGAGCAGAGAATATTTCTCCCTCAGGCTGGCTGCTGGAGCGCGATATAAAATTCTCTATCCACTCCGATGCTCCTGTGACCTTTCCAAACTCCATGCGCCTGTTGCACAGCGCGGTTAATCGTACCACCAGATCCGGTTATGTGATTGGCCCGGAGCACAGACTGAGCCCCATGGAGGCTTTAAAGGCTATGACTATCTGGCCGGCCTACCAGCATTTTGAAGAAGACCGCAAGGGGACCCTTGAGGTGGGCAAGCTCGCTGACTTTGTAATTCTGGATAAAAGTCCTCTGACGGTGGACAGATCAGAGATAAAAAATATCCGTGTCCTGGAGACTGTAAAGCAGGGTCGTACATTGTATTCAGTGCCTGGTAATGCAGATATGCAGAACAAATAAAGCTAACGCATTGAAAAATCGATTAATAATAATTCTATTTACATAGATCAACTTCCTATGCCCTAATGTCTGAGGGGTTTACTGGAGAAATCTCCTTAATACCAGGATAAAACTATCTCTTAATAAGAAAAGAATTCCGAAGATTACTAAAATTCAGGAGCATAAAATGAGAAAGATAATAATAGTATTGTGCATGGCGCTGCCCTTTTTTGTGGCTTACTCCCAGGCCGACGGGCATGGAGCAGGCGAACAGGGAAATGGTGCCTTTTCAACATTGTTTGTCGCTGCTAAAAATGTAGATAAATACATAGCATCGGTAAGTGCAAACCCGGCACTTTTTAAAGCCATTGGCGCCGAGGCTGCCGGCTACTGCGAAACTATTTCCGGGCATGACTACTCTGGCCAACTGATGCTGTGGAATGCCTTTCCAAGCGTAACTGCTGCTCTGATAGGAAGTGAGAAATACAATCCCACCAAGGCGCCAATGAGTATGGCGAGACAGAGAGACTTTAAATATGGAGCAACCTGGGCCCCATTAAAACCCTTTCCTCGTCTGGATCCGGGCTATGAGCGCGCCATGCGAATCAAGGTCTCTCAGGCCAATCTGCCTGCTTTTATCGCCACTGTAACGAAGCTTGAGAACGAGATTCAAAGCGCCGGGCATGACAGCTTTATGAACGGATTATTTATCGCCATAGGTGGTGGCAAAGAGGAGGCAAATACTCTGTTCCTGAAATCCATAACGGCTGATGCCAAAACCCATGGTGCTGTTATAGATGACTATTTCTCTGGAGCAGCCTGGGGCAACACCTATCGTGAAGCCACCGCATTAATTGATGAAGTCGTTAATGATCAGTTTGAAGTGTGCAAGCAATACTACACAGCTGAGTAACACTCAACACTCTGCAGCTACATTACCAGCCCGATTTTTTTATACACCGGGCAACAGTTGTGGCTGCAGAGCCATTAGTGGGCACAGCGGCATCTGAGTAATTTTGGTGCAGGCTAAAAGCGCCAAACTGCACTATCAGCCCAGCTTGAATTCCTGCAAAACATCAGCCACCGACTCCACCGACTTTATATTGCCCAGCCCTTTCCCCGCCTGCCAAAATTTAACATCATCGCTAAACGCGGTTTTGCTGTAATTTCTAATACCCTTACTCATCAGCCACATTCTTGCGTACTTTTTCAGGCTAGGTTTTCTCAGCATATAGTTAATCACAGGGCCGGTGCGCAAACCGCCTTTCATAATGTCATCTGTTTTTATTACGGAGGAATTATTACCCGCTATTTTATTGGTCCAGACAATATCTTGTTCCGAGGAATCAACAATGGCTTGCTTGTAGGAGTCAGTAATCATGCACTCATTAGTGGCCAGAAAACGTGTACCCAACTGAACCCCGGCGTACCCCAATTCCAAAGCCTGTTTAAAATCATCAGCATTGCCAATACCGCCGGCACAGATCAGGGGAATCTTAATATCGTGCAGCTCCTCCATAAACTGCTCGGCCGCTTGAATACCAGTCTGCCCGCCCCCACGCCAATTTATGCAGTTAAGCCCATCGACACCAGAGTCACGCATGGCCATAGCCACTTTTTTATTGGGCACATCGTGGTAAACCACAATGCCATGTTCCTTGGCCGCTTTAACTACAGCATCTGGCTTGCCCAATGAGGTAAGGAAGAACTTAACACCCTCCTCTATTGATATCTGCATCCACTCTTGCATCTGCTCATGGTACTTTTTGTTGGCTCCGCCAAAGATCGTAAAATTCACACCGAAGGGCCTGTCAGTAAGCTGTTTTATCAACTGCAGACCCTCGCGAAAATCATGGCCATATAATGAGGTCAAGGCGACGGGTTGAACCACACCGAGACCACCAGCTTCAGATACAGCAGCAACTAACTCAGGGTTAGAGCCTGGGTACATGGGGCCGCAGACGACGGGGGTTTTGGCACCGGTGTCGGCAAGAAATTGTTGTGTGTTTGTACTCATGGATTTTCCTTATACTAATTTTTAAGAAAGAGTAGTGGACAGAAACCTGATACAGAGCTGTAACTTATGGCATATATTATGTCATTTATTTTGTGGTAGCAATACTCTACTTTGAGAAAAGAGATTTACAATCTCTCAAATATCATATTGGCTCAGGTGTATAAGTATTCTCCAGCATGCTTTGGGCTACAAGGGGAAGCATTCTTTGGTATTACATGGAATTAACTGATGCTTATGTAAAACTGCCAGACAATCTGAAGTTGGGCATCTGCCAAAAGATACTGGATGTGACAGATTTAGCGGTTGTGATATCTGTCACAGGAGTCCCCTTAGTCTTTTTTCTTACGGGCAACCGTCGTCTCAAGATTGTCACCCTGTAGCCGCTTGTCAATCTCATCCAAAGACATGTAGTCCAGATCCCAGTGATTACATATATCGTTCCTGAATCTGGTATGGTTTTTCTCCGTGGACTCAGACTTCTTGCGATTGAAATATTTTAGTAACCGATCCGTAATAGCCATATTAGATATACTGTATGCCTCTGCCAAATGGATTGACTTGCCGTCAGACAAACCCACTTGCCATTGAGGATTCAGAGCTTCGAAGCTAACACTCAAAGTATAGTCTCTGGTCCTATACCAGCTTTCGAGACATCTGCGCAACACTTGCTCCTGACAATCCTAATATCGATTACATTCCTAACCAAGCAATACTTGCCGCACTGAACATCAAAAAATACCATAAGATTAACTTTATGTCTTGGCCTCGCGGACCGCCTTCGGCGCCTAAAACGCTATGCGTTTACCGAACTCGGCGAGGCATCCCACCCTTTTTACTACACCATAAAAAATCCCCCGCATCTGCGATGCGAGGGATGGGTTATGGCGGAGAAAGAGGGATTCGAACCCTCGATACGCTATTAACGTATACGCCCTTAGCAGGGGCGCGCCTTCAGCCACTCGGCCATTTCTCCGTAAACTTTTTGCTTGGAAGATGGGACGACTCAGAAACAACTATGCCGCCCTATTCCAGCGGCGGCATAATATCACATCAGGAAAAAAATCAAAGGCCGTTATCGCTAGAATCTCCGCCTGCAGGCGCTTTTTCTGCACCTTTTTCCATTTGAATTCTCTGGTAAATCTCCTCGCGGTGCACAGCGACTTCCTTTGGAGCATTAACGCCCAATCGAACCTGATTTCCTCGAACGCCGAGGACGGTTACAGTAACTTCATCACCAATAACGAGAGTCTCACCAACTCTTCTTGTTAGAATTAACATAGCTGCTCCTACACTGCTGCCCTACCATTTCATTGGTAGGCTTATTTATCCTTAATCACCCTGGACGGGGTGGGCTGTCCTGCCTACATCTCCTTACAACCGCACTGCCTTCTGACAGGTAATTTCGAATCTAACAGCTTTTACTACGGTTGTCCAAATATTAGCCCTGTTCTGGGTCTGGGGCGTCAAGACCAAACCCGGAATGCAAAGCACGTACCGCTAACTCGAGATAACGCTCTTCAATAACCACAGTAATCTTAATCTCTGATGTAGTGATAAGCTGAATATTGATACCTTCTTTGGCGAGAGATTCAAACATCTGCGATGCCACACCTGCATGGGAGCGCATACCTACGCCCACAATAGACACCTTGGCAATACGGTCATCTGCATCCACTTCCTGAGCACCCAGGTCAGTAGCAATCTGTTTAAGCAGTTTTTCGGCCTGGGTCAGATCATTGCGGTGCACGGTAAAGGTAATAGTGGCCGAGTTATCTTTGGCTACATTCTGCACAATAACGTCGATCTCTATATTCGCTGCACTGATCGCCCCCAATACTTTATAAGCCACACCTGGCTGATCGGGAATGCCTCGAATAGTGAGCTTGGCCTCATCGCGATTAAAGGCGATACCTGAAACAACTGCTTTTTCCATCTGGTCTTCATCCTCAAGAGAAATCAACGTGCCTGGGCCCTCTTCAAAACTGGACATTACACGCAGTGGTACATTGTATTTACCGGCAAATTCGACCGAGCGAATCTGCAATATCTTTGACCCCTGACTCGCCATTTCCAGCATTTCGTCAAAGGTAATTTTATCCAGCCGCTGGGCACGACTGACCACCCGTGGATCTGTGGTGTAAACCCCGTCCACGTCCGTATATATCTGGCATTCATCTGCATTGAGAGCTGCGGCCAGTGCCACTGCTGTGGTGTCGGAGCCACCACGGCCCAATGTAGTGATATTGCCCTCTTCATCGGCCCCCTGAAAGCCAGCCACAACAACCACCACTCCAGCTTCAAGATCGGCTTCGATACGATGGCCGTCAATATCCTGAATGCGAGCTTTGCCATGGGCATTGTCAGTGAGAATGCATACCTGGGATCCGGTATATGAGCGAGCTTCAACACCCAGCTTTTTCAGCGCCATACCCAGCAGTGCTATGGTCACCTGCTCGCCAGTGCTAACCAGCACATCCATCTCGCGCAGGCAGGGTTCGGCGTCAATATCTTTGGCCAACCCAATTAAACGATTGGTCTCACCACTCATTGCCGATACAACTACCACCAGCTGATTGCCGCTACGCTGGCTTTTCGCCACCTTCTCGGCAACCGCTTGGATACGCTCTACGGTACCCACAGAGGTACCACCATATTTTTGAACTATTAAACTCATCAGTCTCTATTTTCTGTTTGCTCGAATAAAATCGATTAAACTCAATTAATTGAAAGGGCGCAGATTAAACAGCAATTTGTCCTCAAAGTTAAGTGCTTGCTTTAGCTGAGGTTTGTTTCAACCCAACTAAAGACAGATTCCAAAGCCTCAGGCAATGCACTGATATCAGTAGCGGCACCCTGAGCCATATCTGGTCGACCACCACCTTTGCCACCCACCTGAGCTGCAACATGCTTGAGCAGATCTCCCGCTTTGATCCTGTCGGTCAGGTTATTGGTCACACCAACCAGCAACGCAGCTCTATCACCATCAACTGCCACCAACAAAAATGCACCTTTATCAATTTTCGAGCGCACCTGATCAGCCACATCTCGGAGGCTCTTCGCATCAGCACCTTCAACCACTGTGGACAGTACATTAATGCCTGCAATTTCACGCAGGCCTGACATAAGGTCTGAGCCTGAGGCATTGGCCAGCTTGCTCTTTAATCCTTCAATCTCTTTTTGCAGGCGGCGATTGTCGTCAACCAGCTGCTGCACCTTATCGACAACGCTGCTGCCAGAGGCGCGGATAACAGTGGCTACCTGGTCAATGCTGTCCTGCAGTTCGTCACACAGAGCCACTGCCTGCTCACCGGTGACTGCCTCAATGCGACGTACACCTGCAGCCACACTGGACTCACCAGAGATTCTCAGCAACCCTATATCGCCAGTACGCGCCACATGGGTGCCACCACAGAGTTCAACTGAGAAGTCGCCGCCCATACTCAGGACTCGTACTTTATCGCCATACTTCTCGCCAAACAGTGCCATGGCGCCTTTAGCCTTGGCATCATCCATCGACATTACAGCTGTGTCTACGCTGCTGTTTCGCAGTATTTCTCGATTTACAATATGTTCTATCTGGCGGATCTGCTCGGGCGTTACCGCCTCATTGTGGCTGAAATCAAAACGCAATCTCTCGCTATTGACCAGAGAGCCCTTCTGATTGACATGCTCACCCAGCACCAGCTGCAGCGCTGCGTGCATAAGATGAGTGGCAGAATGATTTAGTGCGGTGGCCTGACGAACATTGGCATCCACAACAGCCAATGCTTGCTGATTCGGCTTTATCTCGCCAGAAAGCACTCGACCTATATGCAAGTGATGCTCACCTGACTTGCGACAGTCGAGAATCTCAACCTTGCCTGAGTCAGTTTGCATATGACCAGCATCACCCACCTGACCGCCGGACTCAGCATAAAATACTGTTCTGTCTAACAGGACAATAACTTCATCATCTGCTGCGGCGCTATCCACCGGCTCACCGGCGGAATACAGGGCTACAATATTGGCCTTATTTTCCAGGGCCTCATAGCCACAGAACTCTGTATTGCCCTCAACCCTGATACTGTCGCTGTAATCAAGGCCAAACTGGCTGGCGGAGCGAGCTCTGGTACGCTGCTCTTCCATGCACTTTTCGTAGCCATCCATATCTAGGCTGTAGCCTTTTTCTCTAGCCACATCATTGGTTAAATCTGTGGGGAAACCAAAGGTGTCATAGAGCTGAAAGATCAGCTCCCCGGGCAATATCTTGCCAGAGAGTTCGGCCAATCCGGCCTCCAGCACACCCATACCCTTGTCGAGGGTTCGGGCAAATTGCTCTTCTTCTTTTTTAAGTACATCGGCAATCTGATCGGCCATGCTTACCAGCTCGGGATAAGCCTCCCCCATTACTTCAGCCAGAGGACCTACCAGTTTGTGAAAGAAACTACCGGTAGCACCTAGATTGTGCCCATGCCGCAGAGCTCGACGGATAATACGTCGCAGCACATAGCCCCGCCCTTCGTTGGAAGGCTGCACACCATCCACCACCAAAAAAGCGCAGGATCGAATATGGTCGGCCACTACTTTGAGGGAGTTTTCCTGCAGGTTGGTGCAACCGATAACTCCAGCTGCAGATTTAATCAGGTGCTGGAACAGGTCGATATCATAGTTATTGTGCACGCCCTGCATCACTGCGGCGATCCGCTCAAGCCCCATGCCTGTGTCAATTGAGGGTTTTGGCAGCGGTGTCATCTTGCCTGAACTATCCCGCTCAAATTGCATAAACACCAGATTCCAGATCTCGATATAGCGATCCAGATCATCGCCTTCGCTACCTGGGGGGCCTCCGGGGATATCTTCACCGTGATCCCAGAATATTTCAGTACAGGGGCCACAGGGGCCAGTGTCACCCATCTGCCAGAAGTTATCTTCATCAAGGCGCGACAGGCGTGCCGGGTCAACACCAATTTCGTTGACCCAGATATCTGCAGCTTCGTCATCGCTGATATGCACAGTCACCCAGAGGCGCTCTTTGGGCAGTTCCAGCACCTGAGTCAGAAACTCCCAGGCAAAAGCAATGGCGTCCCGCTTAAAGTAATCGCCAAAGCTAAAGTTGCCTAGCATTTCAAAAAAGGTGTGATGACGGGCGGTGTAACCCACATTTTCCAGATCATTGTGCTTGCCACCGGCGCGTACACAGCGCTGGGAGGATACGGCTCTGTTGTAGTCCCGCTTATCTTCACCCAGAAACACATCTTTAAACTGCACCATGCCGGCATTGGTAAACAGTAACGTCGGATCATTGCCAGGCACCAGACTGCTGCTGGGCATAATTTTATGCTGCTTGCTGGCAAAGTAGTTTAAAAAGGCGTCACGTATTTCGGCGCTTTGCATGATTCATTATTTCCAATTGAGGGCCCAGCCATTGTGGCTGAAGCACTTATAAATTTGCTTCCGAGAATGTCTGTTCACTGCCTTTGTTGGCGAGAACATGAAGGTGTAAATGGAATATGGTTTGTCCTGCATCTGCACCATTGTTGACCACCAGACGAAAGGCTTCATCAATATCATTCTGCCTTGCCACCTCTCCAGCAACCCACATCAAATGGCCCAACAGGGCTTTATCTGCCTGACTGGCATCAGCCAGGCATGGAATTGGCTGACGCGGAATCACCAGCATATGTACTGGTGCCTGAGGAGCAATATCGTTGATAACAATGCATTGATCGTCTTCATAGACGATATCTGCAGGTATCTCTCGATTAATAATTCGCGAGAATAGGCTGGCTGTTGTCATGGTTTAATACTCGCAGTTATTTTTACTTGGCAACGCATTTAATTGCACGGCTTCTACTTGGCACCGCCCGATGATTTTAGCTTCTCATCGACATTTAACTGACGGGCTTCGGTCTCCAGCATGACCGGAATACCAGCGCGAATAGGATAGGCCAGGCCACTGGCCCGACAGACTAATTCCTGTTTACCTGAGTCATATTCCAAAGGTGCCTTGCTGACGGGGCAAACCAAGATACTGAGTAGTTTTTTATCCACTGTATTCGTCCATTAAAAAACCGAGCTAGTTTACGCAAAATACAGCCAAACTGCCATGACAACAGCGGGATTTTTGTTTTGTAGAGCTGGCAGGAAGGCCGGTCTATTTGCTGGGAAGGGTCTCCAGCACCAGCTGCGGGTCAATGCGCTGCTGATGCCAATTCATACGCCAGTCCAAATGGGGACCTGTGGCGCGGCCAGTCGCACCCACCAGAGCAATAGGCTGACCACGTCTGACTCTGGTGCCTTCGGCAACCAGAAGACCGCTGAGATGAAGGAAGCTGGAGCTGAGGCCATGACCATGATCGATGATCATTGTGCCACCAGAATAGAATAAATCCGGATGAGCCAGACGTACGATACCTGCCGCAGGAGCAACCACCTCAGTGCCTGTGGGTGCCGCATAGTCAACGCCGTAATGGGGATTTTTTGGCACGCCGTTATACACCCTCTGACTGCCATAGACTCCGGTAATCGGACCGATCAGCGGCTTTTGGAAGCCAGCAAGAAAATCCATCTCAGAGGTTCTATCTTTGCGCGCCTGCCTAACCAGCGCCGAGTCGCTGCGAATCCGTGCCAGATCCACATCGCTGGGCGTAACTGTCTTGGATGGCACACCATTGACGCGCTGGATGGAATATTGCCGCTGGCTGATGGCAAATTTGTGAATAGTCTGCATTGACTTGGCATCAACCACTGTCAATTCGATTGACTCTGGGGCCTCTCTGCCAAGACCCAATAAGAATTGGCCAGATGGCGTCGTCTGTAATGGTTTTCCCTGATAGAAGGCGACTGAGCCTGGGGCAATTTCTCCCAGTACCAATCCGCCCTGCTGAAGGCTGCCCTGCAGTACCAAAGGAGAAGCCTGCAGGCTGAAACAGCTCACCAATGCCCATAACAGCAACCAACGAAAACTCATCGTTCATCTCCGTCGGAACTGGTGTCCTCAATTTTTAAGTAGGGTTCAATTGACTCTATCTGACAGTCACGATTGCTGAGCAGCAACCTCAGGCTGTCAAACTTTGCGCATAGTTGGCTGCCTCGGGTCTTGTAGGCAAAGCCCTCAGAACTAACACCTTTACACTCTCTCTTAAGACGCAAAATCGCCTCTTTACCGCGGCCAATATCAATGATGGCTGACTGATCATTGCTGAAATTGATGCTGCGAATTCTGTTAAGGGAAATACAGCCCCTGCGAATACCCCATTCAGAGGAATCCACTTCGCCAATGGCCTGTATACGTTCAACAAGAGAGGATGCCGGGGATTCAGTATCCTCCACAGCGACCGATTCAGCAAAGGAAGCGCCTCCGATAAAGGGTAATAGCCACAAAAGAGCGCAAGTTTTCATCAACCGCCTCGAATCCAAAAAGCCAAGGTTAAAGTAAAACCAAACAACCTGTCGGACGCAAGGGAAACACTGAAATTAATCAAATATTTCCCGCTCGGGGGGGTCCTCAAGCTCTACATAGGGGTCAATGGCAGCCACTCTGCAACTAGACATACCACCAAGAACCTGGAACCGGCTAAACCTCTCACATACCTTGGCGTCATTGCGAATCAGCATAAAACCCCGAGATTTGATGCCAACACACACAGATCCTAGACGCAAAATGGCTTTTTTCTTGCCTCTAAGACTTACAATGGCCGACTGGTCGTCGATAAATCTGATTTTCTTAATACGGCTCGAGTTGAGGCAGCCCTTGCGAATGCCCCATTTCTTTTCATCTACAGAGTCAATTTCACCTAGACGCGCCATTAAAGACAAAGACTCAGCTGGAGTGGACTCCTGCTCAAATCCATCCTCATCCAGCTGGTCTGCCGCAGCCACAAACGGCACTAGGGCAAGCAATCCAGATAACGCAAATAACTTCAGTATCTTAATCATCCTGATCTCCTTGATACTATACTTTCCTGAATAGACAATTTCCTTGGTCTTCCTGTTCGACCCCAGTTATCATTCGTGGTTCGCTAACCAATAAGAAATTAAATAACACAATCAACCTTATATATGACTGTTAAACCGCTATTTACCCCACCTCGATATTTCAGAAATCCGCATATTCAAAGCGCATTGAACAGCATTGGGCCGCGTAAAATTCGCGCCAATCGTTTAGCGGCAAAGCTAAACTCCGAATATTTGATACTGACCACAGAGGCTGGAGTGCGCTTGGCGGCTGAGTATGACATCAGCTCAGGCAGAGTTGCCCCGGGCAAAAATTCGCTGGTAATTTTGATTCATGGCTGGGAGGGATCCAGCCGATCGGCCTATCAGGTGACCACCGCAAAATACCTTCTTGATCGTGGTTTTGACGTGCTACGCCTCAATATGAGAGATCACGGAGATACTCAACATCTAAACCGCGGCATATTCAACTCCACCATGACTGCAGAGGTTGGTGATGCCATCGGGGTCTTTCTCCGGCAGCACAGCTATCCATCGGTATTTTTGGCTGGTTTTTCACTGGGTGGCAACTTTACTCTGCGCATTGCTGCAGATCGGGGCACCGACCTCGGCCTGAAATCTGCCGTAGCTATTTCGCCTCCGGTAGACCCGGTAAATGCCATGAAAGCATTGAATCAGGGGTCGTTTATCTACAAAAAATATTTTATGCATCGCTGGACCACCTCTTTGCGTAAAAAACTCGTCCACTTCCCTGATTACGATTTTGGACCAGAACTTGAAAGCGCCAAGACATTTGATGAAATGAATCAGTTCTTTGTACCAAAATACACCGAGTTTAAGGATGCCGAGAGCTATTTCAGATCCTACGCTCTAACCGGTGATCGCCTGAGAGATCTTAAAATACCAGCCCACCTGATCACCGCGGCCGATGATCCAATTATTCCGGTGGCAGATCTAGATAAAATCAACTGCCCAGAGATGCTCAATCTGGAGGTTCACCCCTATGGAGGTCACTGCGGGTTCATTATGAATCTTCGTGCTCAGAGCCATATGGAACCAAGGCTCGTAGAATTATTCGATAGCTATCTGGAGCATCAAGCCTAGTATTCATCCAGCTCAATTTCAGATAGAGCATGCTTGATCTGATCAAAATTAAAACCTCGATATTGCAAAAATCGCACGCGCTTCGCTTTATCCTTCTGATCTGCTATCGGTTTACCACCAAATTTACGCTCAGCAACTTCTCTGGCCAAGGCAAACCAATCTGTCTCTGATGCCTCAACTGCGGCGTCCAACAATTGGTCTTTGATACCTTTTTGGCGAATATCCATACGAATTCTGGTCAGACCCTGACCCCGGTAAATTCTAGAACGCAGAAAGGCTTCAGCAAAACGCTGATCCGACTGCAGGCCCTCTTCCTGCAAACGGTCTAATACAGCACTGATAGCCGAGTCGCCATCGAAGCGCTTATCAAGTTTTTTAGCCAGCTCAGCGCGGGAGAATTCACGGCCAGTCAACAAATCCATTGCAGCACAACGAATTTTGGCTGGGCTCGCGCTCTCTGGTTGTATTGTCATAACAGATACCAAAGGTTAAATCTCAGTAAGCTCAAAGGATAAACAAGCCATAAAAAAAGCGCCACCCAGGCGCTTTTTTTATAATGCTTACATCTAATGACCCGCACTTATTCTTCAGACATATCCTGCTCTGGTGCCGCGGGAGCTTCTGGTTCCGGAGTGAGGCCACCCAGCTCTTTAGCTCTAATCTGCTCTTCAATCTCAGCGGCTATCTGGGGGTTTTCGGTGAGGAACACACCAACATTGGCCTTGCCCTGACCTATCTTGTTACCTTTATAGGCATACCAGGCACCAGACTTGTCAACCAACCCATGCTTAACACCAAGGTCAACCAGCTCGCCATTGCGGTTAATACCGCGGCCGTAGAGAATCTGGAATTCTGTCTGTTTAAAGGGTGGTGCTACTTTGTTCTTCACCACTTTTACTCTGGTTTCGTTACCCACAATCTCATCGCCGTCTTTAACCGCGCCAATTCTGCGGATATCCAGACGAACAGAGGAATAAAATTTCAACGCATTACCCCCAGTGGTGGTTTCAGGGTTGCCGAACATAACACCGATTTTCATACGAATCTGGTTGATAAAGATCACCAGGCAGTTGGCTGTTTTAATATTGCCGGTTAACTTGCGCAGAGCCTGAGACATCAGGCGGGCCTGCAACCCTACATGGTGATCGCCCATCTCACCTTCAATTTCTGCTCTTGGAGTCAATGCTGCTACAGAATCCACCACCAGCACATCACAGGCGCCGGAGCGAACCAGCATATCTGTGACCTCCAGGGCCTGTTCTCCGGTATCTGGCTGAGACACAATTAAGTCATCAACCACAACACCGAGTTTCTCGGCATAGACCGGATCCAAAGCATGCTCAGCATCGATAAAGGCACAGGTGCCGCCCGCTTTTTGTGCTTCGGCAATGACCTGCAAGGTTAATGTTGTTTTACCTGAAGATTCCGGCCCGTAGATCTCAACCACTCGCCCTTTAGGCAGACCACCAATGCCTAGAGCAATATCCAGTCCCAGGGAACCAGTAGAGATAGCAGGTACTGCCTGACGCCCGTTCTCGCCCATGCGCATCACTGTGCCCTTGCCAAACTGACGTTCGATTTGACCCAGCGCTGCCTCTAATGCTTTTGATTTGTTGGCGTCCATAATTGTTATCCTCGGTAAATTGGTCTCGTTTTGTTGGTTACTGATTATCTAACCAGTAACTGTATGACTATACAGTAGTCGATTCGGTAATCTGATGCAACAGTTGTTTCAACGAAATTGTGATTGCCTGCTCACGCACCTGGTCACGGCTTCCAGATAATAGATATTTACGACTGACGATTGTCCCTGGACCCGCCCAGCAAAACCACAGGGTACCGACCGGCTTATCTTCAGTGCCACCCCCAGGCCCGGCGATACCACTCAGGGCAACCGCATAGTCAGCACCAGCGGCATCAAGGGCGCCCTGAGCCATGGCAACCACCACGGATTCGCTGACAGCACCCTCTTCAGCCAGGGTTTCTGGGGAGACCCCAAGTAATTTCTGCTTGGCACTATTGGCATAGGTGACAAAACCTGCGCCAAACCAGCCAGAGCTGCCGGGCACAGCAGTAACGGCATGGGCGACACCGCCGCCGGTACAGGACTCTGCCAGAGTCAGGCTGGCACCCCGCTGGACAAGGGCTTCGCCAACCTGTGCGGCAAGATCATAGATAGATTTATTCATGGCGAAAGTGTAGCTCTCTTTGAATTAAGCTGATAGGGCTTTTGCTCTATCAGCTGCAGTTAGAGCTCACTTACTTGGAGAAAAATGCTGCTTGTGTTTATCAAGCAGAAGGCGGAACCAAATCCGCTGCGATACATTGATCCAACAGCTCAAGAAACCCTTTGCGCGACTTATTCTTGGTGCCATTAAAAGCACCCATATCCAAATTGCCAAACATCTCGGCAGCCTTAGCGGCAGCTGCACCAAGGTGCTCCAATGGCACTGCGCGATCATAGAAACCAGCAGATATAGCATCCTCAGGACTCCAGATCTCGGCATTGATAACAGCTCGGCTGAAATAGGCAAGAGGAATGCGATAGCGGGCCAATTCGATGCCAAAATTATGCATAGTCATGCCGATCATGGTTTCATTGAGACCAATCTTGTACTCACCGGCAGCGCCAATGCGGTAATCACAGGCCAGCATCAAAAAGGCACCCATCGCAATACAGTGGCCAGTTGAAACACCTATCACTGGTGTCGGGAATGCTAGTATTCGGCGCGCCATCTGTGATCCTCTGGCGGTCAGCTCGAGGGCATTCTGCGGGCCTTTGCCCATCTCTTTAAGATCGAAACCACCAGAGAAAATGCCATCGCGACCCTGCAGTATAACCACCGCACCAGCGGCTTCCGCCTGATCAAATGCCGCTTCCAACTGATCCCACATGTCGTAACCAAGGACATTGGCTTTGCCATCGTCCATCAGGATATTGGCAACCCCGTTCTCAATTGAAACTGTCACTGTACCGCTCATGTTTCCCCCTGAATTTGCATAATATTATCGTGAAAGTATATGGGTCAGTTTACCTGTTTTGGGCCATAGAAAAACCCCGGCAGCTAAAATCATCAGAGATTTGGCGACCGACAGGTCTTGCCTGTGGGTCTATACTAAAAAGCCCGTATTTCAATAGTCTACGGCCGCCACAATGTACTAAACTGTCTCACTTATAAGCCGGGCTAAACGCCCACCAAGATCAGCTCAGATATTGTGACCGCTAAATGACTAAGAAAGCCGATTCCAGCCCGCATACACCAATGATGCAACAGTACCTCCGCATCAAAGCAGAACATCCCAACGATATAGTGTTTTATCGCATGGGTGATTTCTATGAGCTGTTTTTCGATGACGCCAAAAAGGCCAGTCAACTACTGGATATCACATTGACCGCCCGGGGCAAAGCCAATGGCAACCCCATACCTATGTGTGGTGTGCCCTATCATGCCGCCGAAGGCTATCTGGGGAAACTGGTAAAACAGGGTATTTCAGTCGCCATTTGCGAGCAGGTTGGCGACCCGGAAACCAGCAAAGGCCCAGTGGAGCGCAAAGTGATGCGCGTGCTGACACCGGGCACCCTGACCGATGAAGCCCTGCTGGACGACCGCGGCGATAGCCTACTGGCCGCGATCAATAGTCGCGACAACCAGTTCGGCATAGCAATATTGGATATGAGCAGTGGCCGCTTTCAGCTGTTACAGCTTGACAGTGAAGATGAATTGCACGGCGAACTACAGCGGTTAAATCCGGTGGAAGTGCTGATTAATGAAGACCTGTCAGCGCTGACCTCGCTAGAGACAAGACCGGGCCTGCGCCGCCGCCCACCCTGGGAGTTTGAGATCGACAGCGCCGAGCGCCTGCTAAACAAACAGTTTGGCACCAAAGATTTAAGCGGATTTGGCTGTGAGCACTTGCCGATTGGCATCAGCGCCGCTGGCTGTCTGTTGCAGTACGCCATCGACACCCAGCGCAATAACCTGCCCCATATTCGCAGCATCAGCGCCGAAAACCGCGAAGACAGTGTGGTCATGGATGCCGCCAGCCGACGCAATCTGGAGCTGGATATCAACCTCAGCGGAAGTCAGGACAACACCTTGTTTGAGGTACTGGACAACACTGCCACCAACATGGCCAGCCGCCTTATGCGCCGCTGGCTTAATCGCCCATTGCAAGATCTGGCTGTATTGGAGGCCCGCCAACAATCCATAGCTGCAATGCAGCAGCATTATCTGTATGAAAACCTTAACAGCCAGCTAAAACAGGTGGGTGACATGGAGCGCATACTGACTCGCGTGGCCCTGCGCTCCGCACGCCCCAGAGACCTGACCAGATTACTCGATTCATTGGCGGCACTGCCGCAGATCGCCAGCCAGCTGCAAACCGCAGAGCAGGGACATCTGCAGAAACTAGCTGAAGGCGCCAAGCCCCTGCCCCACCTTGTGGAAGTACTTGCCACTGCCATCAAAGAAAATCCTCCGGTAGTTATCCGCGATGGGGGCGTTATTGCCGATGGCTATGACAGTGAACTGGACGAGCTGCGCGCTCTAAATACTAATGCTGGCGAGTTTCTGCTGGCTATGGAAGAGCGGGAAAAAGCCAGCACCGGAATCTCCACCTTGAAAGTCGGTTACAACCGAGTGCACGGCTACTATATAGAAATCTCGCGGGGGCAGAGCGACAAGGCACCGGTGGAATATATTCGCCGCCAGACCTTAAAAAATGCCGAGCGCTTTATCACCCCAGAGCTAAAAGAATTTGAAGATAAAGCCCTGAGCGCCAAAAGCCGTGCCCTGAGTCGGGAAAAGCATCTCTATGATGAGCTGCTTGAAACGTTAAATCAGGATCTCGCCATATTGCAGACCTGTGCCGCCGCCTTGGCGGAACTGGATGTGCTGGCCACATTGGCCGAGCGCGCCCATAACTTAAATTTCTGCATGCCCAGATTGCAGCAACAGCCGGGCATCAATATCGAAGGCGGCCGCCACCCGGTGGTCGAGCAGGTATCTGCTGAACCCTTTGTGGCTAATGACCTAAAAATGAACAGCGAGCGCAAAATGCTGGTGATCACCGGCCCCAATATGGGTGGTAAATCTACCTATATGCGCCAGGCCGCGCTTATTATCCTGCTGGCACAAATCGGCAGTTTTGTGCCAGCGACCTCCGCCACCATCGGCTTGGTTGATCGTATCTTCACCAGAATAGGCTCCTCCGATGATCTGGCCGGGGGCCGCTCTACTTTTATGGTCGAAATGACCGAAACTGCCAATATTTTGCATAATGCCAGCGACCGCAGCCTGGTATTAATGGATGAAGTAGGCCGCGGCACCAGCACCTTCGATGGCCTGTCTCTGGCCTGGGCCTGCGCCTTTTATCTGGCAGAAAAGGTAAAAGCCTTTACCCTTTTTGCCACCCATTACTTTGAGTTAACGGCCCTGCCGGACAAGCTCTCGGGTACCGTAAATGTGCATCTGGATGCAACAGAATACAAAGACAGCATCGTCTTTTTGCATGCCGTCCAAGATGGTCCCGCCAGTCAGAGCTATGGTATTCAAGTGGCCAAACTGGCCGGCATTCCCGCAGATGTGATTGCCCTGGCGCGGCAAGAGCTAGCTGTATTGGAGGCTGGTAGTTCAGGTGTTATCAGCCCGAGGCAACAACCAGAGCCAAGCCAAACCGAATTATTTCTGCCACCGGTTAACCCCGAGTTGCATAAACGGCTGGAATCTCTCCGCCCCGACGAGCTGTCTCCAAAGCAAGCTCTGGATCTGGTGTATGAACTAAAAAAGTTACTCTGACGTATCCCAACACCGCAGCGCATAAGATAGAACCAAATAACCTCAGCAAGGCATTCACAGGAGAAATCTTCCTGCTATAATGCCGCGCCTAGAATGACCTGAAACGGATAAGAGTGGTAATAAATGACCTTTATTGTTGGTGACAACTGCATTAAGTGCAAGCACACAGACTGTGTAGAAGTCTGCCCTGTAGACTGTTTTTATGAAGGCCCCAACTTCTTGGTGATTCACCCGGACGAGTGTATTGACTGCGCCCTGTGTGAACCCGAATGTCCCGTGGATGCCATCTTTGCTGAAGACGAAATCCCCGAAGGTCAGGAGATTTTCCTGGAACTAAATGCCGAACTGGCCGATGTATGGCCCAATATCACCGTGCAGAAAGAACCACCACAAGATGCAGAAGAATGGAATGGTGTTCCAGATAAACTGCAATACTTGGAACGATAAGCTACACTGCAATCATCACCGCACCCGTAGCTCAGCTGGATAGAGTAGGTGGCTTCGAACCACTTGGTCGGGGGTTCGAATCCCTCCGGGTGCGCCAATTTAGTAGATAGAGCCTATGCAAAAAAAGGGCTCTAGCCGAGAAAGCCTTTAGTAATGTACACACAAACGTACACACACCTAGAGGCTTTTTACGTTATGATGCAATTCAACGTCGGCACTTATACCATTTCAATGAAATATCTATTCAAGCGTGGCAACAGAAATACGTATTACTACCGCAGACGCGTGCCTAAAGAATTAGCACAGCATTACCCCAAGCCTTTTATAGAAATCTCACTAAAGCAGAGCGATAGAACTGTGGCCGCAGCAGTCAGCCAAGAAACACACCAAATGGTCGAAGAGCAGTTTGAACGGTTGCGCCAAGGACTACCAAAAAACAAGATACTGACAAACTATCAAAGTGCTCTAGAACTGTTGGCACGTCACAACCTAACGGAGGCCGATGCCAAAGCTGAGGGGCAAGGTGCTGACGAGGCCAAAGACCCCTTCTTTGATAGCTTGGATGATACCATCAGGGCCAAGTCATCGGAGGAAGACTACACTGCCTTTCGATATGATGAGAAGCCGTTCCCCTACCATCTCCTCGATGATGATCAGCGAGCTGCTCTGGCCATAGCTAAAGGACAATTTAGACTAAAAGCATCCGAATATCCTGCTGAGTATTTGCGTCGAAAAGGCAAAGACAAGAACCCCAAAAACGTCAATGAAGCCAATAATGCAATGACCACTTTTATAAAGTGCTGTGGTGACAGATCTCCTGCGGAATACTCTAGATCAGACATTAGCAACTTTATTGAGGTTAGCTCAAAGACAAAAAAGACAGCGACTATTCATCGACAGCTTAAATCCATTACCGCCATGTTCAATTTTGTTGCCCTTGAGTTAGACATCAAGGCTGACAGGCATCACTGTTTTGAGAAATTCAATATCCCCAATCTTGGCGATGATGCTGTGAGCCGAGAAGATTTTACACAAGAACATCTACTCGCTATAAGAGAAATGCCACCATCGAAAACGTTGGAAATAGATTGCATGATCTATCTAATGCTTGATACGGGAATGCGAGTTAAGGAGTGCTGCGGCTTATTAGTCAGTGACGTAAACTTACGGGCTGAAACGCCACATCTTGTGCTCTATAAAAATAACATTCGTGGCCTAAAAAATAAGAATAGTCGACGATTAGTTCCTTTAGTAGGTGCTGCTTTAAATGCTGTTGAGAAATTGATCAGCGCAGCAACCAATGACTATTTGTTTCCACGCTATGTGCATGACTCGGGTGACGACGTTAAAAATACTGGTGCATCTGGAGCGTGTAACAAACGTCTTAAAACGTTACTTGGACCGTCTAGCCCAACCTGCCATAGCTTCAGGCACACCATGCAGACAAGACTCAGAAATACAGAGTGCCCAAAGGAAAAACGTGACGAGCTTGGAGGCTGGGCTAAAGATATCAGCGATAAATATGGCACACCATCAGATCTCAAACTGA
>JABJOY010000082.1 GCA_018664075.1 Porticoccaceae bacterium
TAGAGTACCCCGCATCTATAGATAAGCCGCCATTAAAAGTAGTTAAAATTCTATAAAATCCCATAAAATGCTGCCAAAAGACCCGAACGCCTCGGATCTTGCTAATTTATCTGAATCGCCGTCTCAGATTTAACATCCTCAATCACCACATAGGTATGGGTCTGGCTAATGCCCTCAATGGCCGATAACTGGCCACCCAAAAACCGCTGGTAGTGCTGCATATCCGCAACCCGAATCTTAATCAAATAATCGAAGCCCCCAGCCACCATCTGGCACTCCTGCACCTCTTCCAAAGTCAGCATGGCCTCATTAAAACGCTTGATTGATTCAGTGGTGGTGCTGGTTAACTGCACCTCAATAGATGAAGCAACTGCGCATACCTGCAGCATCTATTGAACAACAGTTTCGCCGTGTGTTGTTTAATCTGGTGGGCTGTAATCAGGATGATCATGTTAAGAATTTTGCCTTTACCATGGATCGTCGTGGGCAGTGGGATATCAGCCCGGCTTACGATCTCTGTCATGCCGAGGGCAGTGACTTTACTCGCCACCATCAGCTGAGTATTAATGGCAAAACCCATGACTTTACCCTGGCCGATCTCAAGCATCTTGCCGCCTATGCTGGCCTGCCACGGGGGCGCGAAAAGCGAATTCTTGCTGAGGTGCTGGATGCCTTTGCTGGCTGGCATGATCTGGCTAAAGAGCTGGATATTCCCCAGCGTTTAATTGCCCATGTGGGCAGTACATTGCGGATGCAGTGGGTTTAGTTATTGGGGAATTACTATTCTGAGCCTGAAACACAATGTCATCCTGAATCAACCAAAAAAGGGCTGGAATCTATTTGCTATGGGTAGATACCAGCCTGCGCTGGTATGACGCTCCTGCGCTAGGGTGACGGAGCTGGTGGTTAACTGGCCTCCGCATAACGGCGAAGAATATCCAAAAAGTCACCGCCGTATTTTTCCAGCTTGCTATCCCCTACTCCGTTAATACGCAGCATCTCACTGGGCGAGGTGGGCATGGTATCGAGCATCTCTTTGAGGGTGGCGTCGTGGAAGATTACGTAGGGCGGCACATTGTGCTCTTCAGCCAGAAATTTTCTGCATTCTCGCAGCTCATCCCACAAATCTTGGTCTTCGGGCAGTATCTGGGCTTTTCTGGCGGATTTTGAGCCTGATTTTTTAGCATTGGGTGCTTTGATTTCTTCAATGCGCAGAAACAATGCTTGTTCGCCTTTTAGTACCGGCCTGCTTTCATCTGTTAGTTGCAGTGCGCTGTAGCCTTCAATATCAACGCGCAGTAAACCACGCACGACCAGCTGTCTGATTACTGAGCGCCACTGGGCTTCGTGAATATCAGTGCCTATGCCGAAGGTGCTTAGTTGCTGATGCTGGTGCTGCAACACTTTGTCTGTTTCTTTGCCCTGCAATACATCCATCACATGCATGGCACCAAAGCGCTGGCCGGTGCGATACACGCAGGAGAGGAGCTTTTGAGCGGCTTCGGTGGCGTCCCAGGTCTGTGGGGGTATCTGGCAGTTGTCGCAGTTGCCGCACTGGTCTGGCGCTTCGTCGGCGAAATAGTTGAGCAGCACTTTGCGGCGGCAACTGGTGACTTCGCAGAGCCCCAGCATGGCGTCGAGCTTGTGTCGCTCGGCGCGCTTAAATTGTTCGGAGCCGTCTGATTCTTGCGCCATCTGTTGCAGGCGCACTACATCTTGCAGGCCGTACACCATCCAGGCATCGGCGGGCTGGCCATCACGGCCGGCGCGGCCGGTTTCTTGGTAATAGGCTTCTATGCTTTTGGGCAGGTCAAGGTGGGCTACAAAGCGCACATCGGGCTTATCTATGCCCATACCAAAGGCGATGGTGGCAACAATAATTACGCCGTCGTCCCGCAGAAAGCGTTTCTGGTGGGTCTGCCTCAGCTGGGCTGGCAGCCCGGCATGGTAGGGCAAGGCGGTAAAACCCTGCTGGCTGAGCCAGGCGGCGGTGTCTTCGACCTTTTTGCGGGACAGGCAGTAGACTATGCCGGCCTCGTTTTGGCGCTGTTTTAAAAA
>JABJOY010000019.1 GCA_018664075.1 Porticoccaceae bacterium
ACTCTGGAGCAGGTACAGGCTCAGGCGGCGAGATCCGCGATGAAGGTGCAGTGGGCCGCGGTTCCAAACCCAAAGTCGGGCTTGTGGGCTTTACTGTGTCCAACCTGCAAATCCCCGGTTATGTGCAGCCCTGGGAACAGGACTATGGCAAACCGGATCGCATCGTCTCGGCGCTGGATATTATGACTGAAGGCCCAATTGGGGGTGCCGCCTTTAACAACGAATTTGGCCGTCCCAATATCTGTGGTTACTTTAGAACCTTTGAAGCAGATTTTAATGGCGAACGTCGGGGTTATCACAAGCCGATTATGATCGCCGGTGGCTATGGCAATATTCGGGAAGACCATATCGACAAGCCAGAGTTTCAGCCAGGGGCCCAGTTAGTTGTGCTTGGTGGCCCAGCCATGTTGATTGGTCTGGGTGGCGGCGCAGCCTCCTCCATGACCACAGGTCAGAGCTCTGCAGATCTGGACTTTGCCTCAGTGCAGCGTCAGAACCCGGAGATCGAGCGCCGCTGTCAGGAAGTGATTGACCAATGCTGGCAGCTGGGTGATATCAACCCCATCGCCTTTATCCATGATGTGGGCGCAGGCGGTTTGTCCAATGCACTGCCAGAGCTGGTTAAAGACGGCGGCACAGGTGGCCGTTTTGAACTGCGCAAAGTGCCCAACGACGAACCGGGCATGTCACCGGTAGAGATCTGGTGCAATGAAGCCCAGGAGCGCTATGTGCTGGCCATTATGCCCGCAGATGTGCAGCGCTTTAAAGAGATCTGCGAGCGCGAGCGCTGCCCCTACGCCATAGTGGGAGAAGCCACCGAAGAGAAACAGATTACCGTTGTCGACGAGCATTTTGACAACAACCCGGTCGACCTGCCCATGTCAGTACTCTTTGGCAAGGCCCCCAAGATGCACCGCAGCGCCAGCAAGCGAGAATCACTGGGCACAGTGTTTAACGCCAGCGATGTTAATCTCAATGACGCGATTTTCCGCGTGCTGCGCCATCCTGCGGTCGCCAGCAAAAGCTTTTTGATTACCATTGGTGATCGCTCCGTCAGTGGCATAGTTGCCAGGGACCAGATGGTAGGCCCCTGGCAGGTGCCAGTAGCCGACTGCGCCGTGACCACAGTGACCTATGACAGCACCGCAGGTGAAGCCATGGCCATGGGTGAGCGCACGCCTCTGGCACTGATTGATGGCCCGGCCTCAGGCCGCATGGCCATAGGTGAAGCCATTACCAATATCAGTGCTGCGCGCATTGGTGATATAAAAGATATCAAGCTCTCCGCCAACTGGATGTGTGCCGCAGGCTCCGCCGGTGAAGATGAAAAACTCTACCGCACTGTAGAAGCCGTAGGTATGGACCTGTGCCCCAAGCTGGGTATTACCGTGCCCGTGGGCAAAGACAGCATGTCCATGCGCACCGCCTGGCAGCGGGACGGCGAAGACAAGTCAGTTACCGCACCATTATCATTGATTATTACCGGCTTCTCGCCAGTGCTGGATGTACGCAAGACATTGACGCCGCAGCTGCGCACCGACCAGGGTGACAGCCAACTCTTGTTGCTCGACCTGGCCGCTGGCGCCAACCGCATGGGCGGCTCGATTCTGGCCCAGGTGTTTTCCGAGTTTGGCGAAGTGGCCCCGGATGTAGACGATGCCGATGTGCTAAAAGGCTTCTTTAATGCCATGCAGCAGTCCCTGGAGCAGGGCGATATTCTGGCCTACCACGACCGCTCAGACGGAGGCTTGCTGGCCACTGTCGCCGAGATGAGTTTTGCCGGTCATGTGGGTGTTGATCTCGATCTTAGTGATCTTGGGGGCAGCTGGATGGAAGCCTTGTTTAACGAAGAACTGGGCGCCGTGATTCAGGTATCCACCGACAAAGCCGAGGCAGTGACGGCCCGCTTTGCCCAGGCCAATGTTGCCGTCCACACATTGGGTGGATTAAATGCAATCGATCGGCTGGTGATTAGCCACAGTGGCAAAGAGCTATTTAACGAAACCAGAACAGTGCTACAGCGCTCCTGGAGTGAAACCTCTTACCAGATGGCTGCACTGCGAGACAATGCCAACTGTGTGCGGGAAGAATTTGAACGTATCTCCTACGCAGATGAAGGTCTGTCCGCGAACCTGACCTTTGACCCGGCTGAAGATATCAGCGCCCCCTATATTAAAACTGGGGTTAAACCCAAGGTTGCCATTGTTCGGGAGCAGGGCGTCAACAGTCACCTGGAGATGGCCGCAGCATTTGACCGCGCCGGATTTACCGCAGTGGATGTGCATATGAGCGACCTGCTGGCAGGCCGCCGTTCTCTGGCAGACTATTCTGGCATGGTTGCCTGCGGCGGCTTCTCCTACGGTGACGTATTGGGAGCAGGTGAAGGCTGGGCCAAAACTGTGCTGTTTAATACCCAGATTCGCGATCAGTTTGAGCAGTTTTTCAACCGCCCCGACAGCTTTAGCCTGGGCGTGTGCAATGGCTGCCAGATGCTGTCCAACTTAAAATCACTGATTCCAGGTGCAGAACTCTGGCCGCGCTTTGTGCGCAATTTGTCAGAACAGTTTGAAGCGCGCTTCTCACTGGTGCGCATTGAAGAATCCCAATCAGTATTCCTGCGTGGCATGGCCGATACCCATATGCCAATAGCCGTGTCCCATGGCGAAGGTCGCGCTGAATTTGCCAGCCCGGACGCCTTGGCGCAGCTGCAGCAGTCAGGTCAGATAGCCATGAGATTCCTTGAGAATAACCTGGAAGTAGCGTCTCGCTACCCGGCCAACCCCAACGGATCACCAGATGGCATTACCGGTGTAACCAGTGCCGATGGTCGCGCCACCTTGATGATGCCGCACCCGGAGCGGGTATTCCGCACAGTACAAAACTCCTGGCACCCGGACGACTGGGGCGAGGACAGCGGCTGGATGCGAATTTTCAGAAATGCGCGTAGCTTTATCGACTAGCAAACATCAACTCAACAACAGCAGAGGGCCTGACAGATGAGCAAAATAGCCAATGAAGACGAACTGGTTAAAAAGGCCCTTCAGATTGGCGCTGTGTATGCCAAGAAGCGCGCCTACGGTGCGTTTGAGCAGCAGGACCCAATTAAGCTCAAGGTTGAGTTTGTGTATCGAGTGTTGGTCGAAGATAAGCTGATCCAGCCATTGGCCAAAGATCAGATTTCAGACCCCAACATGCGCCACAAGCTGGCACTGTGGATTTCCCGGCAACTGCCTCCAGACCATCCGCTGTTGTCAGAGTCTAACTAAAGGACTAAATAAAACGCTATTTTAGCGGCAGCTGAATATGGAAAGTGGTGCCCACATCTGGTGCCGAGGTCACCGCAATCTGCCCCTGATGCTGCTCAGTGATAATAAAGTAAGCAAATGACAGGCGCTTGCCAGCATTGTAGTTACCATTGGGATCCCCATCAGCGGCATAGGGTTCAAAGATCGTTTTCTGCTCTTCAAGACTAATACCGCGGCCATTGTGCTGAATGCGCACCCACAGATTATCGTAAAACTTGGTTACCTCTATATTGATCACCGGGTTGTGGTCAGCGTCATCCACCTTGCCCAGGGCATAGCAGGAATGGCGGAACAGGCTCAGAAAAACCTGCTGAATCTCGGTTACATAACAGGGGATTTCAGGAATATCATCGGCGCAGTCAATATTCACCTTAATATCCTTAAACCGCACCCCAGACATCACCGACAGCACATCATTAGCCAGCTCCACGCTGTGGTGAATGGCATCGAGCATATTGAGATCAGATTTTTCCCCACCGCCACCACCGGAGAAATTAACCAGATTATCGATTACAGACGTCGCCTGCTGGCCGCGAATCACCGCATCCTCCAGCACCTCCCTCAAAGCCTCTTTATCAATGGGCTCATCGGTCAGGTCTTTGCGCACCTCTTTAACATCTTTAATAATAGCCCGCAGAGGGATATTAATATCGTGGGCCATAATTGACGCCATCTCACCGATGGACGACATCTTGTCCCGCTGAATCAGCATGGTTTCATTTTTAACCCGCTGAGTAACATCATCCAGCAGAATCACCACCCCGGTTTCCCCATCGCCCGGCAAAGGATAGATAGTAATATCAAAATGGTATTGGCCACGCTGGCTGTACTTGATACTCAGTGTTTTGTTTTCATCCAGCGCCTGCTCAATTTGCTGGGGGCTAATGGTAATGCTGGGATAGGCCTCCCACAGGTCCTGACCCAGCACCGACTTTGATGCCATGCCGCTAATCTCTTCCGCGCGATGATTCCACTGGGTAATCCGATTCTCTTTATTTAGGCCAATCAGCATCAGAGGCAGTGAGCGCAAAATGCTATTGATATACGCCTCAGAGCTGCGCAGCCGACCCGTGGTCAGACGGTGCCCAACAATCTCAGTCTCCAGAGTCGCCGTGCGTTCCTTTACCCGCAGCTCCAGCTGAGTGCGGATTTCCTCCAACTCGCGGTTGTAGCGGTTGGCTTGAAGGCGGGTAAAGAAAAGCCACAGCGCAGTCAGAGATAGAACGATAACTAAAATGCCGCTGGAAAAATTAGCCACATACTGCCAGTTGGTCGAGCCGTCATTATTGCGCACAAACCAGAACACATCGGCCGCCGCCCCCTGACTGAACAGAGGCAATATCAAGGCAGTACATTTTTTTATCAGGTTCAATTTGGGTACATCTCTAGAGCTGGTTTGAGATCCCTATTATAGCGATGAAAATCCAGTTGTCAGTGCCTGTTGGAGGCTTTGATCTTAAATTATTACTGGCGCCTCGGCAGTATTTGTCTCCGTATTAGAAACTAAAAACTATAACCACATTAAATTATGAACGCTTTCTGCCTGGGTTCGAATCAGCTGTTTCATCTCTCCCTCAATAATTCGGGTTAAATAACGTCGAATTAACGATTTATAGGAATATATAACTGAGTGCTTGGTATGCTGTGTACATCTTTTTCATTTGTAGTCTGTGATGATTTTCTAGCAGACGTTCAAAATACGGGCTACGACTTCTTGACGCTACTATTTTACTGGTCTAGGTTTGTAATATTGATATGACGGCCTGATCAGTGTCTATCGGTTGTATCGGGAGTGTTACGAAAATTAGTTTGGCTACTTGACGCAGGGTTAGCTGCTATAAAGGCTGGGCATGTCCGCGATGGTGCAGACGTTGTTCAGGAGCTGCGGGTACGCTATTTTGACGACAAGGTCTAGAGTGCATCTTTAGAAGCTCTAAAACGATATATGACTCTCTGCTGTTTTATCTTTCTATTCTTCCGGGCTTACGACGAACAACTCACCGATATCTGCTCTGCCCAGTCTGGCGGCAGGCCGGCATATTTCTCTGCCTGCGGGTGCTCGGCAAAGGGTGCCTGTAGTACCTCTAGCAGCAAATTCACTTCTGTGTAATCTCCCTGCTGGGCTGCATCTATTGCGGCCTGGGCCATATAGTTGCGCAGTACATA
>JABJOY010000020.1 GCA_018664075.1 Porticoccaceae bacterium
AATTGAAAAGGACAATTTGCTTGCTGATGCAAATAACTCGGCAGTCGCGTGCCATAAAAAGCTGCGCCGTTATTAATGGGTAGATTACAGGCAGCTAAATAGGCAATCCCGCCTCCCCAACAATAGCCGACCACCGCGACTTGGCGAGTAGCCAATGTCTGCATGGCAGCTTTAAGGTCCAATAACAGATGCTCCTGCCTGCAGGCGCCGGCCAGTTTTCTGCCACGATCGATTTCATCGTAGCCAAGGCAGGCATCGCGCTCAATGCGATCAAACAGGGCGGGTACAATGGTTTTATAACCGGCATTAGCAAACTGGTCTGCCAGATTTCGCATCTGTGCAGTGATGCCAAATATCTCATGGATCAAAATTAAGCCACCGATTTCAGATATTGTCGGCACGGCCATATAGGTCGAAAAATTGTAGCCATCTTCGGCACAGATATTTGATGTGCTGGAATCTGCCATAGGGTTCCCCTTTTGAATTCGATCAGTAGGCATTACAAGGCTCGATAACCATGTCATTAAAGGACTATACGCTGCCATGAGAAGAGCACGAATATCGATGAAATCGACACATAATTGATGGATGTTTACCCTGCCTGTAAATAGAGTATTCAAGGCACAGTGCGAATCTGCAACTGCGCGTTTTGGGAGAGAATAATGAAGATTTGCTTGGTGGGAGAAGGTGCATTCGCCAATAAACATATAGATGCCATTGCCCGCATTGAGGATGTTGAGGTAGCAGTAATCTGTGGTGGTGTCGCTGAGACGACCGAAGCAGTTGCCAATGCGCGGGGCATACCCTTTTACACCACGGATCTGGCTGAGGCCCTAAATCAACCCGGAGTCGATGCTGTGATTTTGGCTACACCCACGGGGCTGCATGCCACTCAGGCTATCCAGGTAATGCGCTCTGGTAAGCATGTGCTGATCGAAATTCCCATGGCCGATAATCTTGCTGACGCCCAGAAAATAGTTGAGGTGCAGCAGGAGACTGGTCTGGTGGCCATGGTCGACCATGTGCGGCGCTTTAATCCTTCACACCAATGGATTCATAACAAAATAAAGTCGGGTGAGTTACAGCTACAGCAGTTGGATGTACAAACCTATTTTTTCCGCCGTGAAAATATTAACGTTCTGGGCCAGCCTCGCAGCTGGACTGATCATTTATTGTGGCATCACGCCTGCCATACAGTTGATCTGTTCCAGTATCAGACCGGCGGGCCAGCGGCTCAGGCATTTGCCATGCAGGGCCCCAATCATCCCGACATGGGCATAGCCATGGATATGTGTATTGGCATGAAAGCGTCTACAGGTGCTATCTGTACGCTCTCTCTATCGTTTAATAATAAGGGTCCCCTGGGCACCTACTTTCGGTATATCTGTGACAATGGGACTTATATAGCAAGATATGATGACCTTTTTGATGGTAACGACAATCCCATCGATCTGTCTCAGGTTGACGTGGCGATGGATGGTGTGGAGCTGGCCGATCGGGAATTCTTTGCGGCAATTGCCCAGGGCAGGGAACCTAATTCAAGCGTTCAGCAGTGCCTTGAGGCCATGAAAACGTTGGATAGGTTAGAGCAGAGCATGATTTCACAGGCCTGATGTGGTTGGTCATGAGATACCTAGGCTAAGATCCTCGGCCACCGAGCGAATCTTGTCCAGAAACAATCCTGCTGCCGGAGAGGGGCGAATGTGCGACAGCATGGTTATACCAATAGGCCGGTAGGTGCTTTGCATATCAATGGCCAGGGAAGTCAGTGCACCCAGTTTTTTATCATAGTAAATTTGGTGCTCAGAGAGCAGAGCTACTCGATCACTTTCGAGTAATAGCCCGCGCACCATAGATGCAGAGCTTGTCTCAATGCAATGTGCTGGCGCACTTATCCCATGCTGAGTGCAAAACTGGTCATACAGCAATCTTGTTGGGGTGCCGGTGGGTGGCAGCACAGATTGCAATTCTTCCAGTATTTTCGGGGCGAGGATTTTTTTCTTGGCCAGTGGGTGATCGCTGCGAGCCAAGATCGCCAGTTTATCGTCAAACAGTCGTTCAGTTTTCAGATGGGGTGCAGCTTCTTTTGGTCTGATGGCGCCAATCAGCATATCAATTTCGCCACTGCGCAGACCGGATAGTAGAGAATTATAGGGCCCCTCAATTGTAGAGATATCCAGCTGCGGTTGGTCTTCTAGAAGTTGATTGATTGCACGGGGTGTCAGAATGGTTCTGGAATAGGGCATGGTGCCAACAGTGACCTTGCCGCAGGTTACGCCATTTAAGCTGGCAATATCGTCCATTGCGTGGCGAATCTGTGAAAATGCCAGTTTGGTATGGCGCACAAAAATTTTGCAATAGGGTGTCGGATTAACCCCAGAGGGATCCTTGCCAAAAAGTGCTAGGTCCAGAAGATTCTCCAGCTCACGAATTGAGTTATAGACTGCCGCACTGGTGATGCCTAGCATATGGGCAGCGCCGTTGTAATCACAGGTTTCATAAAGGGCGATAAGCGCTGCCAGTCGCTTATAGCTGATTTCCATAGAGAACAGTGGATTTTTATGGAAATCTCTTCGCGACTTTTTGAACTGGTCGTAGGCCCTCCCCGCCGCCTCGAATTCGGCCATTGCCATGGCCACACGTTGACCCAATGCCTCACCGTAAACTGTGGGGGAAACACCGGACGTTGTGCGATCAAACAGCGGCACACCAAGCTGACTTTCAAGTTCAATAATGGCTTTGGATATTGCTGTTTGCGACCGATTCAGTTGCTCTCCAGCTCTTGTTACGCTGCGTAATTCAGCCACACATTTAGCCGCCTTAAGATACCTTAGGCTCAGTTCTGGAATTTTTAATTGGTCGACATTCATAATTCTTTGAGAGACTCCAGTAGGATTATATAGGCATGAGAAAAGTATATTAAATAGCTTGTTGTATTTTACATCTTTCGTCAGTTTTTTGCTAAATAGCTTTAAATCCCTGCTATATATGGGGTTAATTATGTATAGATTAATCTAATTTAAATTAGAAAAAAATTAATAATTAATAATTCTCATAGTTTTTCAAGACTTTATTGTTAGCCAGTTGTGCAATCTGACGGCTATTCTGTGACCAGTAATTTATCAAAGACTAGTCATGACCAAGGACTCTGTATGTTGATCGCTCAGTCAAGCTTTGAAACTCAAAAGGCTGTTGCCTATCTAAAAAAATTCTGCCGTCACTTCGCCCATAAGTTAGTCACTGAATTCGATGATAGTCATGGCCATGTAGATTTCCCCTTTGGTGACTGCCGCTTGCAGTCGTCTAAAAATGTACTGACATTTACTGTAGAGGCGGAGACTGAAGAGGCATTAGAAAAAATGCAAAGCGTGGTAGCTGGGCATATGGAGCGTTTTGCATTTCGCGATGAGATTTCATTGGTCTGGGAGCGCCAATGAATTCCGCTGCAGAGCAATTTTCGCGACAGAGTCAGATTAGGTAGCCCTGATGCAGCACGCTATTCCTTATATGCAACTCAGGGGCGGAAGTTCAAAAGGCCTGTATTTTTGTGCCAGTGATTTGCCCACTGACCCGGTGCTACGAGATAAAGTATTGATTGCAGCAATAGGCGCAGATAAGTCTCAAATAGATGGGCTGGGTGGTGCAGATCCACTGACCAGCAAGGTTGCAATTGTCGGGCTGTCTGATGCTCCAGATGCGGATATAGATTATCTTTTTGCTCAGGTTGTGGTCGGTGGTGATCGAGTCGATACCACGCCTAACTGCGGTAATATTTTGGCTGGGGTTGCCCCCTTTGCGATTGAGGCTGGCCTGATGGAGCCTACTGGTGATAGCACGACTGTGCGCATCAATATGCTTAATAGCGGCAGCCAGTGTGAGCTGGTGGTACAAACGCCCAACGGCAAGGTTGAGTATCAGGGTGATGCTTGTATTGATGGTGTGCCCGGCAGCGCCGCACCCATTGCCTGTAACTATCTTAATATTGCCGGATCGGCATGCGGCAGTTTGCTGCCTACAGGCAGCCGTATCGATATTGTCGATGGCATAGAGATAAGCTGCATTGATAATGGTATGCCAGTAGTGATGCTGCGCGCTGAGGATATGGGGATAAGTGGCTATGAGTCGCCCGCTGAGTTAAATGCCAATGAAGCCTTAAAGAGCAAGCTCCAATCTATACGCCTGCAGATAGGCCCGAAAATGAATCTGGGTGATGTGGAGAGTGCGGCAGTCCCCAAGATGTGCATGATTTCCCCGCCCCTCAGTGACGGTATCTGTCATACGCGCACCTTTATACCCTACAAATGCCATTCCGCGATCGGCGTGTTGGGCGCGGTGTCGGCCGCAACCGCTGCGATTATTCCCGGTACTGTAGCAGAGGGTATTGCCACTGTGCCCGCAGGTCCCAGAAAGACCCTTTCAGTAGAGCATCCTTCCGGTGAGTTTTCGATAAACCTGCATGTTGATGAACAGGCTGATCCGCCTCAAGTTTTAAAGGCTGGATTATTGCGCACCGCCCGTCTGTTAAGTCGCGGTGAACTCTATGTGCCTGAACATATTTTTATCACGGAATAAATGAGAAACCAACCTGACTAAGGTTGATAAAGGAGCAGATCAGATGAAAACCGTAGCAGTGCGCAATATTGCGCGAGCAGACCAAACAATAGTTGAAGGCCTAGGTGAGATGGGTGTGGCCACGGTTCACGAATCTCAGGGTCGCATTGGCTTATTAAAGCCTTATATGAGGCCCATCTA
>JABJOY010000083.1 GCA_018664075.1 Porticoccaceae bacterium
CTCCGTTATTACAGATATTGCTTAGATATCAATGCCGCCGAAGGACATAAAGCCCAGCGATATAAGACCCACAGTAATAAATACGATACCCAGCCCCTGTAGGCCTTCTGGAATATCACTATATTTTAATTTTTCACGAATGCCTGCCAGTACCGCAATAGCCAGTGCCCAGGAAGTACCAGAGCCAAGGCCATAAACCACGGATTCTGCAAAATCAAAGCCCCGCTCCGCCATCAGCAGAGAGCCACCCAGAATTGCACAGTTCACCGTAATCAATGGCAGGAACACACCGAGCGCGTTGTACAGAGCTGGCACATATTTATCCAGCACCATCTCCAGTATCTGCACCATCGCCGCAATAACGCCGATAAAACACAGATACATCAAAAAGCTCAGATCCACATCCGGCAGACCAGCCCAAGCCAGTGCGCCATCGGCCAGCAGATAGTTCAGCAGCAGGTTGTTGACCGGCACCGTAATGGTCTGTACCACAATAACCGCAATACCCAGGCCAATAGCAGCATTAATTTTCTTCGACAGAGCCAGAAAGGTACACATGCCCAGAAACATGCTCAGGGCAATATTATCAATAAAGATCGAGCGAACCAAAATACTCAGATAATGTTCCATTAGGCCACCTCGCTCGGACGACTATTGGCAGTGATTTTAAAGTCAGGCTCTTCCACCTGCTTTTTATCGTAAATACGGATCACCCAGATCAACAAACCGATCAGGAAGAACGCACTGGGTGCCATTAACATCATTCCGTTAGCCACATACCAACCACCATCGGTAGTCAGGCTGAGGACTTCATAGCCCCACAGTTTGCCCGCACCAAATAGCTCGCGGAAAAACGCCACCACCATCAGTATCATGCTGTAACCCAGGCCATTACCTATGCCATCGTAGAAACTGGCCATTGGCGGGTTCTTCATAGCGAAGGCTTCAGCGCGGCCCATGACAATACAGTTGGTGATAATCAGTCCCACAAATACCGATAACTGCTTGCTGATGTCGTAGGCCACTGCCTTAAGCACCTGATCCACCACAATCACCAGCGAGGCAATAATGGTCATCTGCACAATAATGCGAATACTGCTGGGGATATGGTTGCGAATAATAGAAACAAACAAATTGGCAAAGGCGGCTACTGTGGTCAGTGCCAGGCACATTACAAAGGCCACTTTCATGCTTGAGGTTACCGCCAGCGCTGAACAGATTCCCAGAATCTGCAGTGCCACCGGGTTATTGGCGACAATAGGTTCCAATAAGGTGTCTTTAACGTTGGACATTATTTAGGCCTCCCCAGATCTTAAAGAATTGATCAGCGGTCTAAAGCCCTGATCACCCAGCCAGTAGCGCACCAAATTATCCACGCCTCTGGTGGTCAATGTGGCACCGGCCAGGCCATCGATCTGAGACTCAGAACCAGCGCGGCTCATATCAGCTTTGCCTTTCAATACGGTAATGGTCAGCTCACCCTGGTTGTAGGCCTGCTTGCCCACCCAGCTGGCTTTCCATCTCGGGTTATCCACTTCGCCACCCAGACCCGGGGTCTCGGTATGCTCGTAGAAACCAATGCCGGCAACAGTCTCAAGGTCAGATTCGAGGGCCAAAAATCCGTACAGAGTCGACCACAGGCCATAGCCTTTGATCGGTAGGATAATTTTCTCAATGCCCTGCTCGCCTTCAACCATATACACCGTGGCATAATTGGCGCGGCGCTTGATCTTGGCCGGATCCTGCTTGGGATCCAGAGCTATCGACAGGGCCGGGTCTTTAGACGCCTTGCGCTGATCATAGGTTGCCGCATCAACCGCTTCGGTAAACTCACCGGTCTGAAGATCCACCACACGGGTGCTGATCTGCGCAAACTGAGTCTCAATAGACACGCCCTCTTGGAGTAAACCTGCAGAGGCGAGAATATTGGTTTTCAGGTCCAGCAGCTTGTTCACTTCCTGAGTGGGTCGCAAGATAACCGCGGCACTGGAAACCACCACAGCGCAGATTACACAGAGGGCGAGTGCTACGCCAAATGTTTTAGAAATACTGTCATTACCCACGAGCCAGTCTCCTTTTAATGTTGCCCTGAACAACCCAGTGGTCGAACAGCGGCGCAAATAGATTGGCAAACAGAATCGCCAGCATCATGCCCTCTGGGAATGCGGGGTTAACCACACGAATCAGAATCACCATCACACCGATTAAAATGCCGTACCAGAACTTACCTGTATTGGTCATTGCCGCAGACACCGGGTCCGTAGCCATAAAGATGGCACCAAAGGCAAAACCACCAATCACCCAGTGCCAGTAGAATGGCATGGCAAACATGGGGTTGGTTGAATCAATGTTATTAAATAGTAGGGACAGAGCCGCAGACCCGATCAGCACACCAGAGATAATTCGCCAGGAGGCAATACGCATCACCAGCAGCAACACCGCACCCATCAGAATCGCCAGTGTAGAAGTCTCACCTATAGAGCCCTGAATAGTCCCGATAAAGGCCTGCATCCAGGTAACGCCCTGCTGCAGAGCAACCATACCATCGGCGGCAGCCACAGAAAGCATGGTAGCACCAGTGTAGCCGTCCACTGCAGACCAAACTGCGTCGCCAGACATATAGGCCGGGTAAGCAAAGTACAGGAATGCACGACCGGTAAGCGCGGGGTTAAGGAAGTTTTTGCCAGTACCGCCAAACACCTCTTTACCAATCACAATACCAAAGCTGATACCCACAGCCACCATCCACAGTGGCAAATCCGGAGGACAGCACAGAGCAAACAGAATCGAGGTTACAAAAAAGCCTTCGTTGACTTCATGGCCGCGCACCGAGGCAAACAGCACTTCCCAGAAGCCGCCGACTATAAAGGTAGTCATATAAATCGGCAGAAAGTAAGCCGCGCCGTGGATCATATTGTCCCACAGGCTAGTGGCATCGTAGCCAGCCAGTAAGCCAATAAAGACGCCCCGCAGGCCCTCCTGGGACACCATGCCCATATCGGCCATAATAGTATTGGCCTGGAAACCTATATTCCACATACCAAAGAACATAGTCGGGAAAGTTGCCAGCCATACAGTGATCATCACACGTTTAAGATCAATACCATCGCGAACATGGGAGCTGTTCTTGGTAATGTCCGACGGTTTGTAAAGAGCAGTGTCTACAGCTTCAAAAAGTGCATACCACTTTTCCCATTTGCCGCCCTTGTGGAAGTTTGGCTCTAATTTATCGAGAAGATTACGCATCATGGGCTTAACCCTCCTTTTCAATTCTAGTTAGGTTGTCACGCAGAATGCCGCCGTACTCATGCTTGCCGACACAGACATAGGTGTAGAGGCCGACATCTTCTTCGTCCAATTCCAGGCAGCCCAGCTTCTGAGCCATATCCGTATCGCCGACAATCAGCGAGCGCAGCAGCTGCACAGGCAGAAGATCCAGCGCAGTCACGTCTTCATAGCCACCCACAGGAACCATGGCCCGTTCGCTGCCATTGGTGCTGGAGGTCATATTGAATAATTTTTTGCTCAACGAAGAGGCAAAGATAGGCAGTGCAGAATGTTTGTTTACACCGGCGCGCAGATAGTGCAGAAACTCACGCTCGCGGCCTTCGCGAATCACAGAGACCTGATTGTGGTAGCGGCCCAAAAAGGCAAAGGCTCCGGCAGCCTTGCGGCCAGCCAGCACAGAACCGGAGATAACACGGTTTTCATCATTGGCCAGTTCACCAATCACTAACTGGTTGAGGTTGGCACCGAGCTGAGTACTAAGCAGCCTTGGCTGAGTAACCTGGGGGCCGCCAAGGGCAACAACGCGAGCGGTATCCAGCTTGCCAGTGGTAAACAGAGCGCCAGTGGCAATCACATCCTGATAACCAATCGACCAGACTGTTTTGTCTGCACTGACCGGATCAACAAAATGGATATGGGTGCCGGGCAAGCCAGCTGGGTGAGGACCGCTGAAACTGATATCGCGAACGCCGTCAATCTCTTCCCCGGACACTGCTGAATCTGGTGCGACACAGACATTGACCGGGCCATCAGTCAAACGGGCCAATACTTTAAGACCATTGGCAAAGTCTTCGCTGCGCTGGGCAATAATCACCTCTGGGTCAGCGGCCAGTGGATTAGTATCCATGGCAGTCACAAAAATCGAGGCTGGGGTGGAGTCAATCGCCGGAACCTTTGAATAAGGTCTGGTACGCAGGGCAACCCATTGTCCGGAGTTAACCAGATTATCAACCACTGCAGCGCGGTCTAATGTCTCCAGCTGTGTAGCCTTGTAGGACTGGAACTTCTCAGCCTTGGCGCCACTGACATCAATAATCAGAGACTGAAATACGCGCCGCTCTCCGCGGTTAACAGCAACTACCTTGCCTGGAGCTGGTGCGGTAAAAACAACACCGGGATTTTTCTTGTCAGAAAATAGTACCTGACCCCTGGTAACGCGATCACCTTCGCGCACCTCCATGGTTGGTTTCATACCTGGATAGTCTGAACCCAGTACCGCAACCTGGCTTATCTTGGGGCCATCGTGAATAACCTGCTCCGGCGCACCGGCAATAGGCAGATCTAATCCGCGACGAACTTTGATCATAGGAAATACCACTAGTTTAATTTAAATTCTGGCTGCAAAACCAAACATTGGCGGCCGTTCAAATAGCCGCGTCTCAACCTTAGAACCAAGCTTGAGAAAGTTGCAAATTTCGTTGTAGTCACGCCCATTAAGTGACCTCTGATATCGGGGTCAAAACTGGCCGGATAGGATTGCGCGGGATTATAAATGTCTATCCGCTGCGAATCCAGCGCTGGAGCACTTTAAACGTCAATCTATGGCTTTTTTTTGAGTTGCAGCAGCAATGACCGTGCAATACTGCCCGGGAAGAGAGAATTACCAGCTATTGCGACATTCACGCAGGGCCAGAAAAACATCTTTGTCACTGGGATTTGAAGGCAGCTGAGGCAGGTTTTCAATAATCTCGGCACTGTCAGTGCGAAAAAATGTATTGATCTGCCGCTCCTGGGCCAGATTGGTGATCAGAGCCTGATTGGGATCCTGATTCTCTACCTCAGCCAGCAGAGCCTGGGCCGCCCTATTGCCAGGCTCCCGATCCAGGGTAAAGCGCAGATTGTTAACAATATAATCATGGCCCGGATACAGCAGAGTCTCGTCAGCCAGTGCCGCCATTTGCTTAAACACAGTATTAGCGAGCGTCTCGGGATCACCCCCGGCATGACAGTGCCCCACCCCCGCATTGAACAAGGTGTCGCCACTGAATAGTGCCGGACTCCCGGCTGTGGATAGCAGGCAGACATGGGACATGGTGTGCCCCGGAGTATCCAGCACCTCAAGCTCCACAGAGCTGCCTACCTTTATCACCGAGCCAGCCTGCAGACCGGTATCCATGCCTGCAATCTTGTCTCTGGCATTGGCATGGGCCAACACCACAGCCCCTGTAGCTGCAACCAGTGCCTGATTGCCATCAATATGATCAAAGTGCTCATGGGTATTAACAATCTGGCGGATATTCCAGCCCAGCGCCTGGGCACGCTGTAGCACCAGCTGGTGATCATAGGGATCTATAGCCAGAGCCTCTAGGGTCTGCGGACAGGCAATCAGATAATGAAAATTGCGCAGGGGATTATCTGTCCAGATTTGCTCTACCAACATAGCTCTAGCCTTGTAATGGTTTTAACCTTCCAGGGGATAGCTGGGCCAGACCACGCCGGCAAATTTTTCCAGACAGCGCACCACCTGACAGCTGTAACCAAACTCATTGTCGTACCAGCAGTACAGCACACAGCTATTGCCATCTACAATGGTCGCCTGGGAATCAAGCACACAGGCCTGACGGGAGCCAACAAAGTCAGTGGACACCGCCTCTGTAGAAACCGTATAGCCAATCTGCTGCTGCAAACTGGAGTGCAGTGCCTTCTGGCGCAAAAACTCATTGAGTTCCTCAACACTGGTATCTCGGCCCAGCTGCAGATTAAGAATGGCCATGGACACATTGGGTGTGGGCACACGAATGGCATTGCCGGTGAGCTTGCCCTTGAGCTCTGGAATCGCCTTGGCCACCGCCTTGGCAGCCCCAGTAGAGGTGAGCACCATATTCAGTGGCGCACTGCGCCCGCGGCGGTCGCCTTTGTGATAGTTATCGATCAGATTCTGGTCATTGGTAAATGCATGCACAGTCTCCACATGACCATTGTTAATGCCGTATTCATCGAGCAGACATTTCAGCACCGGCACAATGGCATTGGTGGTACAGGAAGCCGCCGAAATAATTTTCCGCTCCGGGGTGATTTCATGGTGATTAATACCGTACACAATATTGGGAATATCATCCCCGGCGGGAGCCGTTAGCAACACCTTGGACGCCCCAGGGCGCAGATGGCCACCGAGACCGGCATTGTCTTTCCACACACCGGTGTTATCCACAATCAGCGCATTGTTGATACCATATTCAGTGTAATCAATCTCTTCCGGACCATTGGCGTAAATCACCTTGATCGGATTGCCGTTGACCACCAAGGTATTGCTTTCGTTTAGCACCCGAATGGTACCTTTAAAAGAGCCATGCACAGAGTCCCGTCGCAATAGTGCCGCGCGCTTCTCCAGATCATTGTCCAGCTTGCCCTTGCGAATCACTATAGCCCGCAGCCGCAGCACATCGCCGCCGCCAGCTTTATCAATCAAAATTCTTGCCACCAAGCGGCCAATACGGCCAAAGCCATAGAGCACTACATCCTGGGGCTGAGGCAACGGCTTGATATCGGAGCCAATAATATTGGCCAGCTCATCATGGACAAATTCCTCTATCGAGCGGCCATTGCCACCCTGCTGAAACTTAACCACCATCTTACCCAGATCCAAATGGGCCGGACCCAGCTGAAGACTTGCAATAGCATCCAGCATTGGCGCAGTTTCAAATTCAGAGAGTTCATTCATTTCCACCTGACGCACAAAGCGGTGAGCTTTCATCAGGTCGGTGACCGACTTGTTGACCATATTGTTGCCGTACATATAGGTACTGACATTATGCTCTCGATACAGCTTGCCGATCACAGGGATCATGCCCTCGGCTAGTGCCTCTCGCTGTTTCCAATCCTTGAAAAAATCATCGGGTAATGGCCGTTTTTGTTCAGTCATACGACAGTTCCTTTTTAGTGCGGTGATGAGAAAAATCATTATCCGGCAGCCGAGCTATTCAGACAATGATTACGTACATAATCACTATGATAGACAATATTCCTACAATCAATACCCCGAGATAAGTAGAATAGGCCGCCTGTAAACAGATTACTGCCACCTCAATTTCACCAGCCAATGACTAAAAACCTATTATTTATGAGTATTATTCAGCAGCAGCCCGCATCCAAGCCCGGCGACAAACAACATTGGGGTGAATTGCGTGCCGCAGGCCGTGCACTGGCGGTGGCAGAGGCCGCATTAGACTACAGCGGTTTAACCATGTTGGTGACCGAAACCGCGCGCCAGGCAGCGGAGCAAACCAGAGCCCTGCAATTTTTTACCGCCGAGCAACAGCTGCCGATCTATAGCTTCCCGGACTGGGAAACATTGCCCTACGATATATTCTCACCCCACCAGGATATTATTTCCCAACGCCTGCAGACATTGGCCAACCTGCCCAGTGCCCGCCAGGGGATTATTGTGGTGCCTCTGTCAACATTGATGCACCGCATCGCCCCCACCGACTTTGTTGCCTCTCACAGCTTTAGCTACACAATTGGTGAAGAGCTGGATCGCACCCAACTGCAAGATCAGCTCGGTCGCGCAGGCTACCGCCGGGTGGACACGGTATTTGAGCACGGCGAATTTGCCTTTCGCGGATCTATTATCGATATCTACCCCATGGGCGAGAAAAACCCATTCCGCATTGACCTGCTTGACGACGAGATCGAATCACTGCGCCGGTTTGACCCTGAGAGCCAGCGCACCACAGAAACCGTGAACCAGCTACTGCTGCTGCCCGCCAGAGAATTCCCCACTGACAGTGAAGCCACCAACCGCTTCCTCAATAACTGGCACGACCATTTTGACCATGACCCAGGCCAGTGTTCCATCTACAACGATATAAAAGATGGCATAGCCCCTCAGGGCATTGAATATTATCTGCCGCTATTCTTTGAGCAGACAGCAACCTTGTTTGACTATCTGCCCAATGATGTCCAGCTGTTTACCCATGCCGGTATTGAAGAGGCAGCCGCAACCTTCTGGCAGGATATCAACAGCCGTCACGAGGAATATGGTGTCGACCCAGAGCGCCCTATTCTGCCCCCGGGGGAAATATTTGTCCCCACAGAAATATTGTTCCAGCACATCAAGCAGCTAGCCAGAACCATTATCAGCTATCAGCAGGTTGAGGAGCGAGCAGGACAGAGCAACCTGCAACTCCATGCAGTGCCAGAGGTGGCGGTCAACGCCAAGCTAACTAACCCCCTAAATAATCTGCAAGTCTTTATCGAAGGCATTGGAGCAGACGTCAAAATACTGTTTTGCGCAGAATCCGCAGGCCGCAGGGAAGTACTTACCGAGTTGTTAAAAGGTATAGATATCAAACCCACAGAGGTGGATCACTGGCAGCAGTTTGTCACCGGCGACCATTCCTACTGCATTACCACTTATCCAATAGATCAAGGCGTCTACTGCCCGGCTCAACAAATCTGTCTGATTACCGAAGGCGAACTTTTTGGCCAGCAGGTGATGCAACGGCGGCGCAGATCCAAAGCCTCCGAGTCACCGGACTATGTATTCAAAAACCTCGCCGAACTCAAAGTCGGCTCACCGGTGGTGCATATAGAACATGGAGTCGGTCGCTATCAGGGGCTGATCACGTTGGAGGTGGATCGCGCGATCCAGGAGTTCCTGATGCTCAGCTATGCAGATGATGCCAAGCTCTATGTTCCAGTGTCCTCATTGCACCTGATCAGTCGCTTTGGCGGTGGTGATCAGGTGGCGGCTCCACTCAATCGCCTGGGTACCGATAAATGGGACAAGGCCAAAGAAAAAGCCGCCAAGCAGGTTCGCGACACCGCAGTAGAACTCCTGGACATTTATTCCAGACGCGCCGCTCGCAAGGGCTTTGCCTGCGACAGCAATGAAGAGGACTACCAAAAGTTCAGCAGTGACTTCGCCTTTGAAACCACCGCCGACCAGCAGGAGGCCATTGAGGCCGTGCGCCGGGATCTGCTCAGTGCCCAGCCTATGGATAGACTTGTCTGCGGCGATGTCGGCTTTGGCAAAACCGAAGTGGCCATGCGCGCCGCCTTCACCGCCGTCTCCAGCGGCAAACAGGTGGTGGTACTAGTGCCCACCACATTGCTCGCCCACCAACATCTGCAAAACTTCCGCGATCGCTTTGCCAACTGGCCAGTGCGGGTGGAAGAACTGTCCAGATTTAAAACCAATAAAGAGCAGGAGCAGGTTATTGCCGCCACCGAGACAGGCAATGTGGATATCCTTATCAGCACACATAAACTGCTCCATGCGCAAATAGATTTCAGCAAGCTGGGGCTGATGGTAATTGATGAAGAGCATCGCTTTGGAGTGCGCCAGAAAGAGAAAATAAAATCCCTGCGCAGCTCGGTGGATATTCTTACCATGACCGCTACCCCAATACCGCGGACATTAAATATGTCCATGCACAGCATCCGCGACCTGTCCATTATCGCCACCCCGCCCGCCAAGCGGTTGTCGGTAAAAACCTTTGTCCGCAAGCAGGAATCCCGGGTTACCAGAGAGGCCATACTGCGGGAGATACTCCGGGGTGGTCAGGTGTACTTTCTGCACAATGATGTCAAAAGCATTCAGCGGGCCGCTGACGAACTGGCCGACCTGGTACCAGAAGCAAGGATACAGATCGCCCATGGTCAGATGCGTGAGCGCCAGCTTGAACAGGTGATGTCAGATTTCTACCACCAGCGCTTTAATGTTCTGGTGTGCACCACCATTATTGAAACCGGTATTGATGTACCCAGTGCCAACACTATTTTGATCGAGCGGGCAGACAAATTTGGACTGGCCCAGCTGCACCAGCTGCGGGGCCGGGTTGGGCGTTCCCACCATCAGGCCTACGCCTATCTGATGACACCTCAAGATAAAAAGCTCACCGCCGACGCGACCAAACGTCTTGAAGCCATATCAGCCGCCGACCATCTGGGATCCGGGTTTACCCTGGCCACCAATGATCTGGAAATTCGCGGCGCAGGTGAACTCCTGGGAGAAGAGCAAAGCGGCCATATTCAAGCGATTGGTTTTACCCTCTATCTCGAAATGCTCGATCGCGCGGTCAATGCCATCCGCAATGGTGCCAAGCCAGATTTAGATGCCGCACTGCACCAGGGCATTGAAGTGAATATGCATCTGCCAGCCCTGATTCCCGATGGATATCTGCCCGATGTCAATATGCGCCTGACATTGTACAAGCGCCTGTCCAACTGCCAGACCAAAGAACATCTCCACGAGCTGCAGGTCGAAATGATCGACCGCTTTGGCCTGCTGCCCGATGAAGTAAGGGCCCTTTTCCAACTGGCAGAACTGCGCCAGCTTGGCGAACAGCTGGGACTGAAAAAAATCGAAGCCGGGCCCAATGGTGGTCGTCTACAATTTACTGAAAACACCGCAGTGGAGCCCATGACCATTGTCAGCATGGTGCAAAATAATCCCGCCATATTCCGCTTGCAAAACAATGACCAACTGAGTTTCACTATGCCTATGGACAGCGCGGAACAACGGTTTTCAGAAGTTAATAAAATACTGCAGCAATTGCTGACTGCAGTGTAGACGGACACAGATGCTAATGAATAGCTTACACAGAGGCGTTAATTCTGCCGCAACATTGCTGCTTGGCGCACTGCTCGCATTCAGCACAGCCGCACAGGAGATCAGCTCCGAAGAAGAAATCACGCCGCCAGAGAACTGGTATCAAGTAGAAGTTATTCTATTTACCCAGCAGGGCAATCTGGGTGGAGAGACCCCTCCTCAGGAGTACAGCATAGAGTTTCCCGACAACTGGTTAGAACTGGTCGACCCCAATATGCCAGTTGAGGAAAATGGCCTGCCCCTGGCTGAAGGTGGGCTTATAGCACATCAGGAAACTGAGTTACTTGAGCAGCGCATTATTCCCCTAGTAACAGTTCAGGACCCAGTGATCAGCCTTGTAACTGAGGCCGGCGACAGTCACAAATCAATCCTCGATGAACAGCTAATTGATCCAGCCATCAATCAGGTAACCGACCAGATAACCGATCAATATGTACCTGAATATGAAGCGCCATTCCGCTTGCTTGCCCCTGAATTCCGCGACCTGAATGAGAGCGCTACAGCAATGGCAAGGCGACAGTACAATGTGGTCTTCCATGAAGCCTGGCGCTTTCAGGCCCAGACTGAAGAGACCGACCCCTGGATACTGATCAAAGCCGGTCAGAGCCTCGAGGGACGCTACCAGATCGAAGGCACATTGCGCTTCTACAAATCACGCTTTCTGCACTTTGAACCCAATCTATGGCTACTGGAATTTGCCAATGATGACAGCAGGCTAATTGAACTGCCGGAATTTCCGATAA
>JABJOY010000021.1 GCA_018664075.1 Porticoccaceae bacterium
CGCTGAGCCTGAATGGCATCGATTAGCTTTTTAAGCTGATCAACGTTGGTTTTTCCCGGTTCATACATATCAATAATTTCACGGGAGTCATCCAGAGATAATCCGAGTCGCTTGCCGCGCAGAATTAAACGCAGCCTGGTGCGATCGGCAGGGCTGTAAACTCGAGTCTGTCCTCGGCGAGCGGGCGCCAGAAGTCCTAAATCCTCATAGTGACGGATGGTTCTGGTTGTTACTGCAAACTCTTTGGCGAGTTGAGAAATACTGTAATCAGCCATTGCAGGGCTCTGGTTGTTGTAAGGTTGGTGAGGAGTATAACCTTACCTTTACGTTAACGTAAACCATTGAGTACAGCATTTCAGCAGCCAGATGCTGCAATGCGATAGAAGTGGGGGTTAATCCAGCTTTAAATCCATCCGATACTGGAATAGATCAGTGTTGTAAAGTGCCAGTAAATAGTCAACCAGCATCTCGCGATCATCGTCTTTAAAGTAAGAGCGACGCACCAGACTCATCAGCGGAAAGCCCACTGGAATTTGCAGCTGGGCGGCGACAGTCTCGCTGGCCGGCACCGCACTAATTGTCTGATTGATTCGATCCACTACCATGCCGCTTTCACGCAGATACTGGTGGCGGGATTCATGGGCAAAAATCGCGGTGTTGTCAGCCATATCCACCCCCGCACTCCAGCTGTCAAAGTAGCCAAAAAAGGCGCCAGCGCGTTCACGTCGGCGCACCAGATGGAATAGCGGGTCGTTGTTAGCGAGAGAAAACTCTGAGCGGATACTTTGGGGTGGAACCACCAGTCTGCAATCTAGAACCTCGGCAACAGAATTCTGGGCAATGCTGTCAATTTCTTCCAATACACCCAGCATTGGTGCCTGAACCGGTTTGGGGGTGTATTTGTAGATAACATGGGTGCCTCTGCCGCGGCCACGCTCAACCAGATCTTCGGCAGCCAGCTCATTAACCGCTCTCTTTACTGTAATCCGCGACACATTAAAGCCCTCGGCGAGTTCTTTTTCGCTGGGCAGTTTCTCTCCGTGATGAAAGGTACCGTCGAGAATATAGGCCTTGATCAGCCTGTAAAGTTGATAATACAAAGGCGAGGGTACATTTTCTGAAACTCTGTTGCGCTGACTTTTGCTAAAAAGTATCGCGCTTGTATGGGCAAGCATAAAACTCTCTTTGGTAGACGAATTAAGTTGTGTGAAAATTGATACTTTGGTATAACAATATATCATTAAAAAATGGTTTGCCAATGGTCATAATTAAAGGCTTTCCAATGGCCCCTCGGAGAGAGATGAAGCTTTATACATTAGATCGGTCAACATATTCTACAAGGGTTCGAGCTCAAATTCGCCATAATGGCTTCCCTATAGAATTTGTTAACCCGCCGCAACTATGCTCTGAATATATTGACATTATATCTCCTCCGGGCCAATTGCTAGGTTTGAATTTGGCTACTGACCGGATCGCCGATCTTTTGCTGCAGGAGGAGACAGGGTGAAACAGGCATTGACCGGTGTTCGCGTTCTTGATTTGACTCATATGCTGTCCGGCCCCTATGGCAGCATGATTCTGGCCGATCTAGGTGCAGAGACAATCAAAGTAGAGCCCTGTCATGGTGAGGGCACGCGCAAACTTCTCGCCACAGATCCTAAAAACTCTCTCGATGGAATGGGTGCTTATTACATTACCTTAAACCGCAATAAGAAGAGTGTGGCGGTGGACCTTAAAACAGAGCAGGGCCTGGGGTTGTTTAAAGACCTGGTTAAGAACGTTGATATTGTTATCAGCAACTTTGGCGCAGGTGTGCCCGAGCGTCTGGGTATTGACTATGCCTCTCTGGCAGAGGTGAATCCCCGCATTATTACCTGCACTGTGTCCGGCTTTGGGTCTGACGGCCCGGGCAGCAAGCGCCCCGCCTTTGACCAGGTGGCCCAGGCTATGGGCGGCGGTATGTCTATTACCGGTCCCGATCCGCAGAATATGGTTCGTGCCGGTATACCTATTGGTGATCTGGGCGGCGGTATGTTTGGGGTCATGGGTATTCTGGCTGCACTCTATGAGCGGGAGGGCAGTGGTGTTGGCCAGCATGTTGATATTTCCATGCTCGACTGCCAGATTTCGATGCTCAATTATATGGCCACCATGCATTTTCTCTCTGGAGAAGATCCCTACCCCATAGGCAACAGTCACTTTGTTCATGTGCCCTACAATACTTTTACCTGCTCCGACGGCTGCATAGTGATTGCAGTGATCACCGACAACTTCTGGGCTAATCTCAAGCAGGTGGTCAGCTGTCCCGAGTTTGATAATGCAAAATATGATACCCAGCCTGGTCGGTGGCAAGATAAAGAATTGATCAATAACAGTTTAAACCGCATATTGAGCGAGAATACCTGCCGGTATTGGTTGACCGAACTTGAGGCTAGACGTATTCCCTGCGCACCGGTCAATAGCCTGAGTCAGGCTCTGGCAGACACTCAGGTGTTACATCGCGAAATGGTGGTGGACTTAAAGCACCCCAATGGCAATATGACTAAAGGGCCGGGCAATCCAATAAAATTATCCAGAAGTTGCGATCAGGACTTTACGCCTGCGCCCACCTTGGGACAGCATACAGATGAGGTAATGACCCAGTTACTCAATCTCAGCGTAGAGCAAATAGAACAGATGAAAGAGCAGGGGATTATAAAATGACGCCGGAGACTGTGATGATCACAGATGTAGGACCCAGAGATGGCCTGCAGAATCAGCCCAAAATATTGACCCTTGAACAGCGCCTGGCGCTGGTGCAGGCCATTGCAGATGCGGGCGTGCCGCAGATAGAGGTGGGCAGTTTTGTATCGCCCAAAGCGGTCCCTGCCATGGCGGGGACCGATCAGGTATTTGCCAGCCTGGAAAAAGCTCAGTTCGCCACGCCGACCATAGCACTTATTCCCAATATGAAGGGCTATGAGCTTGCGCGGGCTGCTGGGGCCAAAACCGTCACCATGGTGCTGTATGCCAGTGATGGTATGGCGCAAAAAAATGCATCCATGACCATGGCCCAAGCGGACGAGATTACTCTAGAGATTCTGCGTTTGGCAAAGCAGGATGGTATTGAAGTGATTGCCACGATTGCCGTTGCCTTTGCCTGTCCCTTTGATGGGCCCACTGCCGCATCCACTGTAGAGAAAGGCGTAGCCAGATTTATGAAGGCTGGAGCCGATCAGGTGGTGCTGGCAGACACCATAGGCGCTGCTGACCCACAGCAGGTGCGAGCCCTGACAGCAACATTGGTCGAACAGCACGGTGCCGGCAGGTTAGGCTGTCATTTCCACGATACCAGAGCCATGGGTCTGGCGAATGTCTATGCCGCGGTTGAGTCTGGTATTCGCCGCTTTGATAGCTCTATTGCCGGGTTGGGAGGCTGTCCCTTTGCACCGGGAGCCTCGGGAAATGTGGCCACTGATGATATTGCTATGATGTTGCAGCAGATGGGATTTGCTACGGGTATAGATTTAAATAAATTAATGCAGGCCTCTGATTTGGCCCAGGCATTGACAGGCACAGCCCCTGGAGGGCGATCCAAGCCTTGGCTTCAGGGCTATTTAACCAAGCAGGCCAGCTAGGAGTTTTACCCACAGCATTGGAATAACAATAAATAATTATAAGTATGGTTCGGAGAAAAAAATGAGCTACAGACTAGGGGTAGATGTAGGGGGTACATTCACTGACCTTCTGCTGATTAACGAAGATACAGGCGACACCCATACGGCGAAAGTGCCCTCGACACCAGAGGATTCCTCCATTGGTGTTCTCAATGGTATTGCGCGTATCTGTGATGAATCCGGCGTCAATCCAGCCGATGTCAGTCGGGTCATGCACGGCACAACCGTTGCCACCAATGCGGTATTGACGGGCCGAGGCGCAAAGGTGGGGCTGGTCACCACTGCTGGTTATGAGGATACATTGCAGGTGGCGAGATCATTCTGCCCCGGTGGACTGGGGGGCTGGGTCAGCTTTGTTAAAAAACCATTGCTGGCGCCACTGGAACTTACCATCGGTGCCCATGAGCGCATCGGTGCCGACGGTGAAGTGGTTGCAGGCTTGGATGAAGAGCAGTTGCGCACTGATCTAAAAACGCTCCATGGAACTGGCCAGGTGGAAGCTCTGACCATCTGTTTTATCAATGCCTATATTAACGGTGCCCATGAAAAGCGCGCCGCCGAGATTGCTGCAGAGATTTTTACTGATACACCAATTTCTATTTCCAGCGATGTGGTTCCGGAGATGCAGGAGTACGAGCGCACCGAAACTACGGTAGTGAATTCCTACGTGCGCCCGGAAGTGGCCAGCTATGTGAGTAATCTGCAATCGGCCTTGGATGACAAAATGGGTTCAGATACTCAGCTGTCTATTTTGCGCTCCGACGGAGGTTTGGCTTCAGCCAGAGCCTCGGCGGAGTCACCGGTTAACATGCTGATGTCCGGTCCCGCTGGCGGTGTGTCCGGTGCTATCTACTTCTGTAGTCGCGCTGGTTACGACAATATTTTGACCTGCGATATGGGTGGTACCTCCACCGATGTGGCCCTGATTCAAAACTCCCGCGCCCGGGTGCGCCGGGAAACCATTGTTGCCGATGTGCGAGTTCGCGCCCCCTCAGTGGATGTGCGCACAGTGGGTGCTGGTGGCGGTTCTATTGCCTTTGTTCCGGAACTAACTAAAGCACTGCGCGTAGGCCCAGAGTCTGCCGGTGCAGTACCTGGCCCCGCCTGTTATATGAAAGGCGGCGAGCAGCCCACTGTCTGCGATGCCAATGTGGTGCTGGGTTATCTGCCCTCGGATGTGCAGTTGGGGGGCAAGATGGAAATCAATCGCGAGGCCTCCGTGGCCGCGGTGCAATCTGTGGCCGATGCCATGGGTATCGACCTGATGGCTGCCGCTGAA
>JABJOY010000084.1 GCA_018664075.1 Porticoccaceae bacterium
ACATGGGCCAGCAGTGAACTGGTGGTGGCCTGCTGTGGAGAGATGGCAATATCAATTTCGCCCCCCTGCATAAGATCTGCATAGACTGGATTGCTGATCAGAGTCATAACCTTTTTGGCGCCGAGCCGTTTGGCCAGCAATGAGGCCATAATGTTCACTTCATCATCATTGGTCAGCGCGAGAAACACATCGGTCTTATCAATGTTTTCATCGAGCAGCAATTCCTGGTCTGTGGCCGAGCCATTGAGAACCACAGCGCGGTTAAGTTTTTCCGACAGATAGGCAGCCCGTTTTGGCGAGTACTCAATAATTTTAATATTGTATTGGTCTTCCAATGCCCTGGTCAGGCGGAAACCAATATTGCCACCACCGGCAATCACAAGACGATGGTAGGGTTTTTCAAGGCGCCGCAACTCACTCATCACCTTGCGAATATTTTTCTTGGCGGCGATAAAGAACACTTCGTCGCCATCCTCAATTACTGTATCTCCCACAGGAAACAGGGCACGGTCTTTGCGGTAAATGGCAGCAACCCTGGCGTCTGCCTTGGGCATATGTTCTTTCAGAGTGCGCAATTCCTGACCCACCAGGGGGCTGTCTTTGGCGGCGCGCAGACCAACCAGCTGAATAACGCCGTCGGCAAAATCCAGAACCTGAAGTGCCCCCGGCTGCTCCACCAGTTTACGGATATAGTCCGTCACCACCTGCTCTGGGGTAATCATCACATCCACAGGCATATGCTTGTCATTAAACAGCAGGTTTTTATATTTTGGGTCTGTGTAATTGCGTGCCCGGACCCGGGCGATTTTGGTTGGCGTGTGAAATAACGAGTAGGCTACCTGACAGGCGATAATATTGATCTCATCACTATTGGTCACAGCCACCAGCATATCCGCATCTTCAATACCGGCTCGCACCAACACATCCGGGTAGCAGCCAGTGCCAATAACAGTGCGTATGTCCAGGCGATCTTGCAGGGCGCGCAGGGCATTTTCATTGATATCAATAACAGTGATATCGTTATATTCCCGGGCTAGATTCTCTGCCAATGTAGCACCAACCTGCCCAGCGCCAACTATTACTATTTTCATGGTAATTCCGAGTTGTTATCAGCCTTTCTTCTGTAGCCTGGCGTAATAGAAGCCATCGCTACCATTGATTGTGGGAAATAACTGCCGCCCAAAATCTGTTGTTATGCCCCAGTCTGCTTCAATAGTAAGCAGCGCAGCATCGGCATTATCTGTCATAAATTGTGCGATTACCTGATCATTTTCTTCTGGCAATACTGAACAGGTTGCGTATAACAAAATGCCATCAGTGGATAATGTTTGCCAGAGACGCTCTAGCAGACGCCGCTGAATAGACGCCAGCTTAACAATATCCGCGGGCTTGCGCAGTATTTTGATATCCGGATGGCGGCGAATAACCCCAGAGGCGGAACAGGGTGCATCTAAAAGAATTCGTTCAAAGGGTTGACCATTCCACCAATGGTCTAAATCTGCGGCATCTGTGGCCTTTATTTCAGCGTTAAGACCCAGGCGATTGAGATTTTCCTCGACCCGCAGCAGGCGTCTTGGCTCCAGATCAATTGCCAGCACTGAGCCCAGATCTGAGCGGGTTTCTAAAATATGGCAGGTCTTTCCTCCCGGAGCGCAGCAGGCATCCAGCACCGAATCACCATCGCGCAGTTGCAACAGAGATGCGGCCAGCTGTGCCGCTTCATCCTGCACACTGACAGCGCCCTGGTCAAACCCGGGCAATTCTGTGACATCTCTGGGGCTAGCCAGAATAATGCCTTGCTCACTATGCTCAGTTGGGCTGGCCTCTATATCGGCCTGCGCGAGCATATCCAGATATTGCTGCCTTGAATTGCGCATCGCATTGACCCGCAGCACCATGGGCGCGCGCTCATTATTTGCCGAAACTATGTCAGCGGCCAGATCCTCTGGCCAGCTTGCGGAAATATGTTTTAACAACCACTTTGGATGGGCTGTGGTGAATACAGGGTTATTAGCATGGGCTGCCAGTAAGTGCTGTTTCTGACGCTGGAAACTTCGCAGCACCCCGTTGACCAGCCCTTTGGCCCATTGGCGGTTGAGTTTGTGGGTCGCGGATACAGTCTCATTAGTGACAGCATGTTCAGCTTTGCGCATATGCATAAGCTGGTAAATACCACAGGCAACCAGGCCTTGAATCTCAAGGTCTTTTTCACGCAATGGTTTCTTGATCAATTCTTTCAGGATTATGGCAATCTGCGGATACCAGCGCATGGTGCCAAAACACAGCTCTTTTAACAGTGCGCGATCTTTTTCCTCGATTTTGGTGCTGTACTGGGGCAGCAGCGCCGACAGTGATTGACCGCGCAGAACCCCGGCAATAACTTCGGCGGCGGCAGCGCGAACATTCATTGCTTATTGCCCAAGCTGCCGGCCGACACCAAACAGGTCGGCACGGGATTTTAATACTTCAGCCACGGCCATCCTGGACTTGCCCGCCAGCTGAATTTCACTGACCAGCAGACAGCCTTGGCCACAGCCGATTAACAAGCCGTCGGCGTCGGCGCACAGAATCTCTCCGGGTAGTTTGCTCTGTGTAGTATCCTCGCCCTCTTCACCCTCTACACGAGCGGCCCAGATTTTTACCCGCTGCCCATCGATTTTGCTGTAAGTGCATGGGAAAGGGTTGAAGGCACGGATGCGCCTATCAATAACATTGGCTGAATCGGCCCAGTTAATCTCAGCTTCTGTCTTATCAATTTTTGCCGCATAGCTGCTCAGGCTATTGTCCTGGGCCAGTGCAACAGCCGTGCCATTGTCCAGTTTGTCTATGGCGTGCACCAGTGCTGGCCCACCCAGCCCTGCTAGGCGGGCATAGATTGAGCCGCTGGTGTCAGTGTTGCCAATTGGGCAGCGGGTTATCGACAGCATGGGGCCTGTGTCCAGGCCTGCATCCATTTGCATAATAGTGACGCCAGTCTCTGCATCACCGGCTTCTACGGCCCGTTGAATTGGTGCAGCACCGCGCCATTGGGGCAGGATTGAACCATGCACATTGATGCAGCCAAGACGGGGAGTATCCAGCACGGCCTGGGGCAGGATCAGCCCGTAGGCAACGACCACCATCAGATCGGCCCCCAGCTGTTCAAGTATTGCCAGCTGCTCTGGCTGTTTCAGGGACTGGGGCTGAAAAACCGCTATGCCCCGCTCCTCCGCGAGCAGTTTAACCGGGCTGGCAGTTAGTTTTTTACCGCGGCCTGCGGGTCGATCGGGCTGAGTGTAAACGGCAATAACCTGATGACGGGCATCATCAAGGAGTGCTCGAAGATGTGTCGCAGCGAAGTCAGGTGTTCCGGCGAAGACGATCTTCAATGTATGGGCGTCCTATGCTCGCTGCTTCTTGAGCTTTTTGCGAATGCGATCGCGCTTAAGTGGAGACAGGTAGTCGACAAACAGTCGGCCTTCCAGATGGTCAATTTCATGTTGGATGCATACCGCTAGCAGGCCGGTTGCCTCTTCCTCAAAGGCATTGCCATCCCGATCCAGGGCTCGAATCATGACATGGGCAGGCCGATCTACAGCTTCATAAAAGCCAGGTACCGAGAGGCAGCCTTCCTCATAGGGAATTGTGCCTGGTTCAATAACCTCAATCTCTGGATTGATATACACCCTTGGCTCATTGCGCTGCTCAGAGATATCCATCACGATCACTCGCTCCTGCACATCCACCTGGGAGGCGGCAAGGCCAATACCCTGTGCTTCGGCCATGGTGTCGAACATATCATCGACCAGCTGCACAATGCGCTCATCGACCTGGGTTACCGGCGCTGCTTTGAGGCGCAGACGCGGATGGGGATATTCAAGAATATTTAGTCTAGCCATAGCGAATGTGATGAATTTCTAAAAATTAAGTTAAAAGCACTGCTACCATTAGGATAGCCTGAAGCCATAAAAATCATTGCTGGTTACTCAGGCGACAATTATACACTAACCGAGTGCAGGGAAAGGACTCGTCGCCATGAAAAAAATCATATTCAGGTTTGCTCTTTTATTTGCTGTTGTAGCCGCACAGCCTGCCATTAGTGAGACGGAAAACCTCCTCAATGAAACCGTGCCCAATCAATATACGGTGGTTGAAGGGGATACATTGTGGGACATCTCTGACTTGTTTCTGCGTGATCCCTGGATGTGGCCAGAAATCTGGCATGCCAATCATCAGATTGCAAACCCTCATCTTATTTATCCCGGCGATTTTATCAGGTTGGTCTATATTGATGGCCAGCCTAAATTAGTTGTTAGCCGCAGCCGTGACAAGAAGCTATCGCCGAGTATTCCCACCGAGGACCGAGGCGGAGCTATAGCGGCCCTGCCGCTGGATATTGTCTATAACTTTCTGTCTAAAAACCGCGTGACCAATGCCGCTGAACTCCAAGCAGCACCCTATGTGTTAGGGGGTTATGAGCGCCGTCTTTTGATGGGTATGGGGGATGACTTCTATGCCCGTGGTGACTTTACCCGGAACCAGCTTAACTATGGCATCTATCGCCCAGGCGATGCCTATATTGACCCGATTAGTGGTGAGGTGCTGGGTATTCGAGCCGAGGACATCGCCTCCGCCAGGGTCAAGGCAGTAGACAAGGATATTGGCACATTGGGCGTGACCAGATCCGAAGGTGAGATTCGTCTTCGCGATCGCCTGCTAGATCGTGAAGAGGGAGCCCTGCCCCCTGTTTTTCACCTCCAGGCACCGGGTCAGGAAATACTCGGTCAGGTGATTAATATTGAGGGTGGCGTGCGCAATGGCGGCGCTCTGGATGTGGTATCTATTAATCGCGGTGATCGTGAGAGTCTTAAAGCTGGTGATACCTTGGCCATTTACAAGGCTGGAGAATGGGTCAAAGACCCTGTAGCCGGGCAGCAGGTCCGGCTTCCAGATGAGCGCATTGGATTGCTAATGGTGTTCTACACGTACGAAAAAATGAGTTTCGGCCTGGTGATGGAGGCAGATCGTCAGTTAGATATCGGTGATTTGGTTCGCAACCCTTAATCTTTGGTAGCCCGGTGCTATGTCCGACCATGTGGAAACCCATTACTGCCTGGTAGCTCAACATCTTGCGGGCTTTCCAGTAAGGCTGCAGGCAGAATTACTTGGCCTGCTGCACAGTCACACCGAGATTTTTACTGCAACTGACCTAGATTTAAATAGGGAGTTGCAGATATTATTGGAGAATCTCAGGCAGCAGTATCAACGGGGTGATTGGCGGCCCCAGGTTGAAAAAACACTCTCTGTCACGGAGCATTGCGCAGCAACCATTGTTAGTATCAGCAGCCCCAACTATCCTGCCCAGCTCAAGCAAATCGGCGGAGCCCCACCGCTGCTTTATATTCGCGGCAATATAGATAGTTTTCATCTCCCCCAGATTGCCATGGTCGGCAGTCGGCGCATGACCAGAGATGGCGAGGCGAATGCCCGTCAATGGGCCAAGAATCTGGCCAATGCCGGTTTTACCATTACCAGCGGTTTGGCGCTGGGTATCGATGGTGCTGCC
>JABJOY010000085.1 GCA_018664075.1 Porticoccaceae bacterium
GGCACCGTTTTGGTTACTATGCGCTCGATCACCTGTGGAGCCGGGCATTGCTGTTCGGTTCTAATTGTCTCTTGGGGCGCCGGGCAAGAAGTGGCGGATCTGTGGGTCGCAGACATCAGTGAACAGCCTGATATCAATAGCAACAACAAAACCTGGCTGATTACGGTCCCAGGCTTGGTATATTTGAACAGATTAATCCTCAGCATAGCGCTGAGTATAACGCTGAAAGTCACTGGAAGCATAACCACTAAAAATAGGTGAAGGGATAGGTCAAAAGACTAGCTCGAAGCTAGTCTGTGCCCGCAGTTGACCAAACAGCGTACTCATTGCCGTTTGGATCCGCAAAATGAAAGCGCCGACCACCGGGAAAGGGAAAGATCGCCTTAAGGACGGAGCCGCCAGCAGATAGAATACCAGCCTGAGTTTGCTCCAGATCATCGCTGTAAAACACTATCAGCGCACTGCCATTACAAGTAGAGACAGTTTTATCCGAGAGAAAAAAGCCACCCTCCAAGCCAGCATTGGTAAACGCGCAATACTCTGGGCCATAGTCAGTAAACACCCAGCCAAATACCTGAGCAAAAAATGCTTTTGTTACGCCGATATCAGTGGAGGGGAACTCAACATAATCTATTTTTTCATGGTTGCTCATAGGTGCTGTCCTGCAGGGCATGGCTGATCAATTTATAAGGGCTCAATGTCCCTATAAAAGTAGCACATAATTGCCGCAGATTTATGCTACCAGCACTACTGACTTAGAGACACCGCAAGCTGACGCGCAGCCTGCAATTTGGCGCGGAAATTTGGGTTTCCCGGCGACGCAGCCCCCGGCTGACTTGAAAACCAGACCATCACAATATCCGCCCTGCGATTGATATAGATAACCTGGCCATGAATACCCACAGCGCAGTACTCCCCAGCGGTCGCATCCAGAATCCACCACATATTGTGATAGGCGGACCAGGACTCATTCTGATATTTGGTATTGGCCTGCATATTGGCGAGCAGCCGTTCACTGACATCAATAGTAGCGTCAATCCAGGATGCTGGAATAATCCGCTGACCATTGTATTCACCGCGGTCACGCACCATCATGCCAAAGCGCAATGCATCCCGGGCAGTGCTATTCATACCACCAGTTACAGCAGGCATATAGGCACGGTCCACCAGTATATAGGCATCATGTTCAGCACCAATTTTGGACCAGATATTGTCCTCAATATAATCCTGGAATGACTGGCCACTCAGTCGCGCAATCAGCCAGCCCAGCACATCAGCATTGGCCGAATTGTAATCAAAATTATCACCGGGAACACGGCCTGGATCAGGCTTGATAAATCGACCAAGAAAATCATGCACGCCATAGATCTCAGCATTATCAGGCTGCACATCCGCAGCATCGGGCATCCAGCCCATATTCAGTGCCGGGGCATAGTAGCGGGCAAAATCAGAGTCAAGGTTGGTATAGGTTTCGTGAAAATCGATGGAAGTTCCATGGTCAAGCACCTGCTGAATGCTCACCCGTTCAAAGCCACTGCCCACCAGCTCTGGAATATATTTGGCCGGTGAGGCCTGAAGATCAACCAATCCCTGATCAACTAAAAGACCAAAGGCAGTGCTGGCCAATGACTTGCTCATGGAGAACCAGATATGGGCATCATGCTGAGAAAAGTCGCCAAAGTAGCGCTCATGGAGCACCTTTTGGCCCTGGGCAATAACCAGCCCATCGGCATAATTATCGTTAAAAATCTGATCAAGCCCCTTGGACTTGCCCTGTAGATCTACAACTTTAAACCCAGCCAGCTCGGGCCTGCCGGGTTTGGCAAACTGACGAATATTCCCTCCCCGGGGAATCATCACCATATGCATTGGCGCACCAGTATTGCGAAAGGCCCAACGGCTGGCCGGATAGTCCCGGTAATTGGCCATAGTGACCTGGGACTCGCGGCTGGGTGGCACACCCTGCATAGGCTCTTGGTGATTCGGCTGCGAAAAAGATAGACTGCTGATGGCCATTAACAATATGGCACCCAGCAATGAACAGGTCGGCTGCATCGTTTAGCTCCACGGCAATGAATTGCTCTTATTAGTCTAGAACCAGATCTTTTGGCAGGCCTGAGTCCAATTAAGGGCGAAGTATAGATAAAAACGGAAACCGGGCATACCCTTGGGATATACCCTGAAAAAAATCAGAAAAAGTCCTTAAGGCAGGTCGTCGACCAACTCCCCTTCAACCGGCTCAAGCAGATCTTCCCGGTCAACATTCATCACCAGCATCACTGTCGCCGCTACATAGATAGACGAATAGGTACCAATACCCACGCCGATCATTAGCGCGATAGCAA
>JABJOY010000086.1 GCA_018664075.1 Porticoccaceae bacterium
AAAATGGAGAGTTGTTTTATAAACTAGCAGCTTTCTGTTGAAAGCTAGCCTGATTGAAGCCATTCCAATAATCTTCGCGACCCTCTCGCCAACCTCTTGCCCAGTGATAGGCCATTGTGGTGTTTTCTTGATAGGGAATTACTGCGAGAGAGCGTCCTTGAGTTGCTGCCTGATAGCCTCTTACAAACGAACGGTGTTCAGTATCTCTTTTGTGTTTTTTCACTTATATCTCCTAACTGTTAATGTAGGAAACTGACACTCAGCTTGAAAAACATGCTGAGAGCAGTTTTTATCAAACAAAATTGTGTAAAGAGCGATAGAATGAGCGCCTTTTTGCGCTAACTCCAGTTGACCAAATTTCATCGGCCCTGTCGAAGATTTTGTTTGTCTATACAGAGAGCGCTTTATTCCTAGAAGTAATGAAAGGATCATATTTGTGAGTGTTGGGTTAGATCATCAGTCATGGCTGGCTACCTGTCCCAAGGGATTGGAGCTTTTGCTGGCTAACGAACTGCAAGAGCTGGGAGCCACCGGCGTCAAGGAGACCGTGGCCGCCGTGCACTTTGAGGGCTCTGTGGAGCTGGCCTATCGCGCATGCCTGTGGTCAAGGCTGGCCAATCGCATTTTGCTGCCGCTGCACAGCTTTATGCTCAATAGTGCAGATGATCTATATCAACAATGCAACGATATTGCCTGGGAGAGCCACTTTACGGCAGCACAGAGTATCGCAATCGACTTTATAGGAACCTCGCGCCACATTGACAACACCATGTATGGGTCCCAGCGTGTCAAAGATGCGGTGGTGGATCGCATTCGCCGGGTTGAGGGTGAACGCCCCAATGTAGATCCCAAAAATCCGGATATTCGCATTCAGGTGCGCCAGCACAAGGGCCGGGTAACAGTATCCCTGGATATCTCCGGCGAAAGTCTGCACCGCAGAGGCTACAGAACAGGTCAGGGCAGTGCACCGATTAAAGAAAACCTCGCAGTGGCCCTGTTGCTGCGCGCCGGCTGGCCAGAGATCGCTGCCAATGGCGGTGCTTTGCTGGACCCCATGTGCGGCAGCGGCACATTAGTAATTGAAGGCGCCATGATGGCCGCCGATATAGCCCCGGGCATTCTGCGCGGTCATTATGGTTTCCACTACTGGCTACAACACGACCAGGCCCTGTGGGATTCGTTGGTAGTCGAAGCTCAGGAGCGCAAGGCCGCCGGGCTGGAAAAGCTCGAGCTGGATATTCGCGGCTACGATGCCAACCCTCGGGTATTAGAATTTACCACGCAAAATATTGAAAACGCCGGTCTGGATGAGCATATCCGCCTGGCCCACAAACCCATAGATCAGTTTGGCAAGCCCACAGCGGAGACTGGCCTGCTATTGACCAACCCTCCCTATGGCGAGCGTCTGGGCGAGATTGATGAGTTGATTCCCCTGTACCAAAAACTGGGCACCGTGTTGCAAAAGAACTTTACCGGCTGGAAGGCCGCTATCTTTACCGGCAATGTGGATCTGGGTCGTGAAACTGACCTAAGCCCCACCAAACAGTACAGTTTATTTAACGGCACCATTCCCTGTAAGTTGCTGGTGTTTACCGATATGACCTCCAAGTCCGCTCGCATTGCCGAGCGGTTAAGCACGCCGGCACCAGCCCAAGAGCTGACCGAGGGTGCGCGCATGGTGCTCAATCGGTTAAAGAAAAATCAGCGCCGCTTGGATGGTTGGCGCAAGAAATCCAATATCAGCTGCTACCGACTCTACGATGCCGATATCCCCGAATATGCCGTGGCCGTGGATATCTACGATCAGTCTGTTTATGTGCAGGAATATGCCCCGCCGGCGACCATCTCCGAGAAGGTGGCCCGCGAGCGCTTTGCCGAGGTTAAGCAGGCAGTTAAAGCATTCTCTGCCCATTACCGCGGCAAAACCCATTACAAAGAGCGCCGCCGCCAAAAGGGTGACAGCCAGTATCAGCGCGCAACCGAGGGGGCCAGCGATATTATTGAGGTAACCGAGGGCCGCGGTCGGTTTGAGGTTAATCTCTCTGACTATTTGGATACCGGGTTATTTCTCGATCATCGCCCAGTGCGTGCCATGATGGGCGAGCTGGTGCAGGGCAAGAGCTTTCTCAACCTATTTTGTTATACCGCCGCTGCCTCAGTGCAGGCGGCTCTGGCCGGCGCCAAAAGCTCACTGAGCATTGATATGTCCAACACCTACCTGGATTGGGCTGGGCGCAACTTTGAATTAAATAGTATGAGCGCCAGTAAGCATCAACTGCTGCGCGCCGACTGCTTGAAATGGCTAGAAGAAGAGGGGGAGCTGTACGATGTTATATTCCTTGACCCGCCGACTTTCTCCAACTCCAAGAAAATGGATTCGGTGTTGGATATTCAGCGAGATCACGGCGATATGATCCGCAACGCCATGGCCAAACTGGCCCCCAATGGCGTACTGATTTTCTCCAATAACTTCCGCAAATTTAAAATGGACGAGCTGACCTTGCGCCAGTTTGATTGCCAAAATATCACGCCCCAAACATTGGATATGGATTTTGAGCGCAACCCGCGTATTCACAATGTCTGGAAAATCACCAGGCGCAGCAGTTTTGGTTAAGCAGCTAACATTGTATACGGGCCCCAGCTGCCATCTCTGCGAGCAGGCCAAAACCATTCTCTATCCGCTAATGTCTCAGCAGGGCTGGGAGCTGGTGGAAGTAAATATCCAAGAGAGCGAAGACCTAAAGCAACGCTATGGTATTCGTATTCCAGTGGTGGCTCTGCCGGATGGCAGCGAAAAGGGCTGGCCTTTCACAGCGGCTCAGATTGGGCGGTTGTTGGATGTTTAGCTATTTCGTGGCTTAAACCTTTTAACTCAGAAAATTAATGTGCTCTTGGGGCGGTAAGCCCATGTTTTTAATGATCAAATAGCCCTGTCTAGGCTCAGTTCCCAATCCAATCACCTGCCAATATTCATATCAGAGGTGGGGATTTCTCCTATTAAACTGTCTTACTTGGCGGGTTAGTAATTCTTATAGCCCAAACCAATGGTTAGCTATAAGTTGTTGGGCCAAATGGAAAGTCAGACTTTACAAAAAGCATAACAAGCTGCTGATGCATGGTTCCGGCCCCAAGCGGCTTGCACTGGGCGCGCTAAAGCGCAGTGCTTGGCAAGCGTTAGGCGAAGACATGGATTTAGAAATGGGCGTCGACTTTTCGAAATTGAAACGATCGAAACATCCTATGCCTGATTTCGTGCGGAAAGCACTAAACGATAGTGGATTAATGGGTGATTATCATAATCGGCCAGCATATCAGCAAAACGATTACATCGGTTGGATTGAAAAGGCGAAAAGAGAAGAAACTAAAATAAAGAGGCTGGCCCAGATGCTGAATGAGCTCGAAGTGGGCGGAATCTATATGAAGATGAAGCATCCTGCATCTCAGAAAAATAAGAACCAATGAGCACAAATTCGCCTAACAAGAGCATCAGAGGCGTTACGTAATTCGGGAAATAAAATGAAAGCAAACTACCTTGTGGTCGGTACTAATGACCTGGAAGCATCAGTTAATTTCTATGATTCATTATTTGAGAAAACGGAACTCACTAAGGTGCGAGAAACAGATAGAATGACATTTTGGCACTGCGAGCACTTTGTATTCTCGGTAGCTATACCTTTTGATAAAGAGCCTGCAACAAATGGAAATGGAACAATGATTGGAATAAACGTGGAGTCAGTAGATGAAGTGAAAAGGCTTTACAACAAGGTACTTGAATTAGGTGGTACATGCGAGGGTAAACCAGACCAACGTGATAGTTCTAATTACTCCGCTTACGTCAGGGATTTAGACAGAAATAAGCTTTGTTTTTATACTTGGACTGCCTAATAAACATATTAAAAATTGCCTACAAAAGGCATGGGCTGGACTCGCAAAAAGCACTCGCCGTTTATGTGGGCGTTATGTTTCTTCGGCGATAGGCCGTTCATAGGCCCAACCCCGTTCTTACGTTAAACCCACCCTCTGGGTGGACTGTCAGTGATACACTTTCTCCCTACTACCGGCAGTGAAACCATTCTACATATGAAAGACTGTAACCAATGTGGCAAGTGCTGCCTCAAATACGGTGATGGCGCACTGTCTGCAACAGCGGCCGAAATCGATATGTGGGAGCTGTTTGAGCCGCATATTTACCAATATGTAAAAGACAATAATATCTGGTTTGATCCGGCTACCGGTGTGCAGCTGACCCGCTGCCCTTTTCTTGAAGTTGAGCCTGGGCAGGGCAACGAGAAATATACATGCTCTATTTACCTTAGCAGGCCTGAAGACTGCAGGCACTACCCAAGCAATATTACGGAGATGATTCGCGATGAATGCGAGATGATTGAGATTAAATATTTAGAGGACTTTGATAAGGCGCAATCTAAATTGGATGATTTGATGGTAGATAGTCGGCCACGAAGGCGCTAAAAAAGTGCATTTACAAGATGCTTTTGTCAATTTTTCAATTACTTGTGCAGGTCCGACCCAGTTAAGACGACAATTACTTGTGCAGGTCCGACCCAGTTAAGACGAAAGTTTGTATGCCTAGAAACAACTATGAAAACGCTCATTGGTTTTTGTCAGGCAATGGAATTTGAACTGGAGCAAGCCTCACTTTGGGCTTTTTAACCAAACTGTGCCAAATACTTATCTAGCGCATTGGCAAATTCCATACGGTCTCGCTGAGACAGGGGAGGAGGCCCGCCACCCACCTGCACACCGCTGTTGCGCATACTGTCCATAAAATCCCGCATATTTAGCCGAGCCTTAATATTGGCCTTGGAATAGAGCTCGCCTCTCGGGTTTAGCGCCTTGCCACCCTTATCAATTACTTCGGCGGCCAGCGGAATATCTGCGGTAATTACCAGGTCATCTGCCTCTACCAGCTCAACTATATGGTCGTCTGCCACATCAAAGCCTTGGCTGACTTGGATGCTGCGCACTGTGGGAATGCGCGGTGTGACCAGTGCCTGGTTGGCCACCAGTATCACCTCAATGCTAGTGCGCTGAGAGACGCGGTAGAGAATATCTTTGATAACCGTGGGGCAGGCGTCGGCGTCGACATAGATTTTCATAAGATCACTAAACTTAAGTGCAATGACGAACCCCATTGTAACCTAACTCATCGCCGGAATAGGCTTGTATCTAGGGCGATACAGGGTAAAATGCGCGCTTTATTATTTAACTCATGTGGCCTCTGGTATGGGTCACCACTGAAAAGGAAAGCACTATGCCCGCAATTACCCTGCCTGATGGTTCCCAACGCGTTTTCGATAACCCTGTTTCTGTTGCCGATGTGGCCGCTGATATTGGCGCTGGACTGGCCAAAGCCACCCTTGCTGGTGTGGTCAACGGTGAGGTTGTTGATTCCTCCTTTTTGATGAGCGAAGACGCCAGTCTGGCGATTGTTACCGATCGCTCCGATGAAGCGCTGGATATTATTCGCCACTCCTCGGCCCACTTGCTGGCCATGGCGGTGAAGCAGCTGTTCCCGTCGGCTCAGGTAACCATCGGCCCTGTAATTGAAGATGGCTTTTATTATGACTTTGCCTTTGAGCGCACCTTTACTCCGGAAGACCTGGAGGCGATTGAAGCGCGCATGACTGAGTTGGTCCAGGCTGACCATAGTATTTGCCGTGAAGAATGGGACCGCGACGAGGCTGTGGCATTTTTTAGAGAAATGGGCGAGGAGTACAAAGCCGAGATTATTGCCAGTATTCCCGCTGGCGAGCCCATTGGCCTGTACCGTCAGGGTGATTTTATTGATCTCTGCCGCGGCCCCCATGTGCCTTCCACCGCAAAATTACCTGCCTTTAAACTAACCAAGGTAGCAGGCGCCTACTGGCGTGGCGACAGTAACAACGAAATGTTGCAGCGCATCTATGGCACTGCCTGGACCAACAAGAAAGAGCTAAAAGCCTATATCAACCGCCTGGCGGAAGCTGAAAAGCGCGACCATCGCAAGATTGGTAAAAAACTGGATCTCTACCATATGCAGGAAGAGGCCCCTGGCTCGGTGTTCTGGCACCCCAAGGGCTGGTCTGTGTACAAGGCCGTTGAAGGCTTTATGCGCGATAAGCAGATTGAGCGCGGTTACCAGGAAATTAAAACTCCCCAGGTGGTGGACTTTAGCCTGTGGGAAAAGTCTGGCCATGCGGATAAGTTTGGCGACGACATGTTTACCGTCACCACCGAAGACCGCAATTACGCCATTAAACCCATGAACTGTCCCTGCCATGTGCAGGTGTTTAATCAGGGTTTGAAAAGCTACAGAGACTTGCCCTTAAGATTGGCTGAGTTTGGCTCCTGCCACAGGAATGAGCCGTCGGGCTCGTTGCACGGCATTATGAGGGTGCGCTCATTTACCCAGGACGATGGCCACATTTTCTGTACAGAGGATCAGATTCAGTCTGAGGTGTCTGAGTTTATCGACTTCCTCCATGAGGTCTACGCTGATTTTGGCTTTAGCGAAATTATCTATCGGCTGTCTACGCGTCCAGAACAGCGCGTGGGTTCTGATGAAGACTGGGATCGTGCCGAAGAGGCACTGGGCCAAGCTCTGGATGCAAAGGGGTTGCCTTGGCAAGAGCTGCCGGGAGAGGGTGCCTTTTATGGCCCCAAGATTGAGTTTTCCTTGAAAGATTGCATTGGCCGCGTCTGGCAGTGCGGCACCATGCAGGTAGATTTCTCTATGCCTGGCCGCCTGGATGCTCAGTATGTGGCCGAGGATGGCTCACGCAAAGTGCCGGTGATGTTGCACCGGGCGCTGTTGGGTTCCTTTGAGCGATTTATCGGTATTTTGATCGAACAATATGAGGGGGCATTTCCGTTCTGGTTGGCGCCAGAACAGGCCGCGGTAATGAATATTACCGATTCTCAGGCTGATTATGCTCAAGAAGTCGCTAAATCATTGCAAAATAAGGGATTTAGGGTCATTTGTGACTTGAGAAACGAGAAGATCGGCTTTAAAATCCGCGGTCATTCTATGCAACGGATACCTTACCTTCTCGTTGTGGGTGATAAAGAGAAAGAATCGCGCACTGTGGCGGTCAGAACCAGAGATGGAAATGACCTTGGCAGCTTGCCTCTCGACGAGGTAATTGCCATGTTTGCTGAGGAATCAGCACAACGCGGGCGCACTTTTGATGGCAAAACGGAGTAGAGCGTATTAAAAAAGACAGTAAGCGGGCACGCCTCAATGAGGATATTAATGCCCCCGAAGTTAGATTGGTTGGTTCCGATGGTGGTCAGGTAGGCGTTGTCAGTCTGGCTGAAGCGATCGAAGCAGCACAAAAAGAGTCATTGGACCTGGTGGAGATTTCCCCGGATGCCAAGCCTCCTGTGTGCAAAATCATGGACTACGGCAAACATGTCTTTGACGCAAAGAAAAAAGTTGCCCTGCAGAAGAAAAAGCAGAAGCAGACCCAGGTAAAAGAAATGAAATTTAGACCTGGCACGGATCAGGGCGACTACGATATTAAGTTGCGCAATCTGGTCAGGTTTTTGGAAAATGGCGACAAAGCCAAAGTGACATTGCGTTTCCGTGGCCGCGAGATGGCTCACCAGGATCTGGGCATGGAAATGATGAAGCGCGTAGAAGCGGACTTGGAAGAACTGGCTCAGGTAGAGCAGTATCCAAAGATGGAAGGTCGGCAGATGATTATGGTGTTGGCGCCGCGCAGCAAGAAGAAATAGACAGTTTAAAAGTAGTATCGAATTTGTAACACCGCGCGCAAGCGCAACAGCAGTAGCAACAGGAAGTAATTAGCGCGACCCGCGCTCAGCCACATTTTTTGGCAGGCTGTCCGGGCGTCTCTTGTTGATTTTATAAACCTCTCACATTGGAGAACAGAAATGCCAAAAGCTAAAGTACATAGTGGAGCTGCAAAACGCTTCAAAAAGACGGCTGCGGGCTATAAGCACAAGCATCAGCACAAAAGCCATATCCTCACCAAAATGACTACCAAGCGTAAGCGTCAGTTGCGTGGCACCAGCATTCTCAATGCTGCAGATAAGCCTCGCGTCGATCGCATGTTGCGCAACGTTTAAGTCACTAACTAATTTTTGGTAGGAGAATAATATGCCTAGAGTAAAACGTGGTGTTGAAGCTGGTCGTCGACACAAGAAAATCTTAAAGCAAGCGAAAGGTTATTACGGAGCGCGCAGCCGCGTCTATCGTGTAGCAGTTCAGGCAGTGACTAAAGCGGGTCAATATGCGTACCGTGACCGTCGTGTTAAGAAGCGCACATTCCGCAGACTGTGGATTGCCCGTATTAATGCTCAGTCTCGTGTTGAAGGTTTGTCCTACAGCCGTCTGATCAACGGCCTGAGCAAAGCTGGTATTGCACTGGACCGTCGAGTACTGGCCGATTTGGCTGTACATGACAAAGCAGCTTTTGGCGCGGTAGTAAACCAAGCCAAAGCCGCCCTAGCTTAAGATACAAGCTTAGTTTAAAGCTTAAACCTCCTGCCTCTGTGCAGGCTGTTAAAAAGCTAATCGAATAGGGAAGGGGCTATCGCTCTTTCCCTATTTTTTTATCAGTAATAAGATACACAACCTGATTTATGTGGTGAATCATAATGATTGAACTGGAACAGATTGCCAACGAAGCTGGAGCTGCTATTGAAGCGGCTGCGGACTTGTCGGCGCTGGATGACCTGCGAGTCGATTATCTGGGCAAAAAAGGTCGGCTGACCGGGCTGCTAAAAGGCCTGGGTGCGCTCTCAAATGAAGAGCGCCCAGCGGCTGGTGCCAGGATTAACGAAGTAAAGCAGGCGCTTCAGGAGCAGATTAACAACAAAAAATCTGAACTGGAGTCAGCGGCACTCAATGCCCAACTGGCAGGGGAGACCATTGATGTCACCCTTCCTGGTCGCGGCGAAGAGATCGGTGGCCTGCATCCGGTAACTCGCACTATGGAGCGTATCGAAGCCTTCTTTGCTCGCATTGGCTACGATGTGGAGACTGGTCCAGAAATCGAAGATGACTACCACAACTTTGAGGCGTTAAATATTCCCGGGCACCACCCGGCTCGTGCCATGCACGATACTTTTTATATAGATCCAAGCACTGTACTGCGCACCCACACGTCGCCAGTGCAAGTTCGCACCATGGAAAACCAGCAACCGCCGATCCGCATTATTTGCCCTGGCCGAGTGTATCGCTGTGATTCTGACTTAACCCACACCCCTATGTTTCACCAGGTAGAGGGGTTGGTGGTCGACAGAGACATCAGCTTTGCTGACCTTAAAGGTGTGATTGATCAGTTCCTTAAAGCCTTCTTTGAAGCAGATCTGCCGGTGCGTTTCAGGCCGTCCTACTTTCCCTTTACCGAGCCATCTGCTGAAGTCGATATTCAGTGCACCAACTGTGGCGGTGAAGGCTGCCGGGTGTGCAGCCAAACTGGCTGGCTGGAAGTTATGGGTTGCGGCATGGTGCACCCCAATGTCTTTGAGAGCTGCGGTGTGGATACAGATCAGTACTCGGGCTTTGCCTTTGGTATGGGGGTGGAGCGTCTGGCGATGCTGCGCTACGGCGTCAATGATTTGCGATTGTTTTTTGAAAACGATCTGCGCTTCCTTAAACAGTTTTAGGCTGGGTGACTTATGAAATTTAGTGAATCCTGGTTGCGAGAATCAGTCAATCCATCGATATCCACAGAAGATCTGGTGGCTCAGATCACTATGGCAGGTCTTGAAGTGGACGCAGTTGATCCCGCTGCCCCTCAGATTTCTGGCGTGGTTGTCGGTGAAATACTTGCCGTAGAGCAGCATCCCGATGCAGACAAGTTACGCGTCTGTCAGGTCGCTGGCGGCGGCGAAACTGCTCAGGTGGTTTGCGGCGCACCCAATGCCCGCGCTGGTATAAAAGTGCCATTTGCCACGGTGGGTGCGAAATTGCCCGGTGACTTTAAGATTAAGAGAGCCAAACTGCGTGGTGTTGAGTCCTTTGGCATGCTCTGTGCCCAGACCGAATTGGAACTGGGTGATGACGATGACGGGCTGTGGGAGCTTCCCGCGGATGCTGCGGTAGGTACCGACCTGATTGAGTATCTGGATCTTAACGACAACATTATCGAAGTAGATCTCACTCCAAATCGCGGTGATTGCCTGAGTATTCGGGGTCTGGCTCGCGAAGTAGGAGTGCTGAATCAAGCCCAGGTATCAGAGCAAGCCTGTGCCCCTGTGGCGGCGACAATCGATGATACTGTCAAGGTTACACTGGATGCGCCAGAGGGCTGTGCCCGCTATGTGAGCCGTGTTATCCGCGGTGTTGACCTCAGTCAGCCCACGCCCCAGTGGATGCAGGAAAAACTGCGTCGCAGTGGTGTACGCAGCCTGGGTCCTGCCGTCGATATTACTAACTATGTATTGCTGGAGTTAGGTCAGCCAATGCATGCCTTTGACCTAACCAAGATCGATGGCGAGATAGTTGTACGCATGGGTCAGGATGAAAAGCTAAAGTTGCTGGATGACTCTGAGGTTACTGTTGATACAGAGACATTGGTGATTGCCGATCAGAGTAAAGCTCTGGCCATGGCCGGCATTATGGGCGGCGATGAGTCTGCCGTAGCCGACAACACCGCCGATATATTATTTGAAAGCGCCTGGTTTAACCCTCTGGCAATTGCCGGCAAGGCACGCAACTATGGCAAGCATACAGACTCCTCTCACCGCTTCGAGCGCGGCGTCGATGGCGGTCTGCAAGTGGCTGCCATTGAGCGAGCGACAGCACTGATGCTAGAGATTTGTGGGGGCAGTGCAGGGCCTGTGTCAGTGACAGAGTCTGCTGAGCACCTGCCAGTATCAGCGACCATTAGATTGCGCGATGCAAGACTGGCTCAGCAGCTGGGCGTACCCATTGCCGCTGCTGATGTGGACGATATGCTAGTGCGTCTCGGCCTGTCTCAGATTGAGCGCAACGAGCAGGGATCCTCCTGGGTAGCTCCCAGCTGGCGTTTTGATCTTGAGATTGAGCAGGACCTGGTGGAAGAGGTAGCGCGCATCTATGGCTACAACAATCTGCCCACTTCAACCCCTTCAATGGCCCTTGAGTTGGAAGTAAACCCGGAAACCATTCAGGGATTGCCAGCCTTTAGAAGCCATCTGGTCGCCCGGGGTTATCAGGAAGCCGTGACCTACAGTTTTGTTGATCCGGATCTGCAGAAGCTGATCGACCCAGAGATTACGCCGGTGGCTCTGGCTAATCCGATTTCAGCGGATATGGCTGTGATGCGCACCAGCCTGTGGCCAGGGTTATTAAGTACAGCTGTACATAACCTTAATCGCCAGCAGAGCCGCGTGCGGATTTTTGAAGCCGGCCAGTGTTTTCTGCCAGCAGAGAACGCGGACGCAGATTCGGTTTTAGGGCTGACCCAGAATATGGTTCTGGCAGGACTGATTTGTGGCACACGCACGCCCAGCGGCTGGACCGCAGGGAAAGACAAAGTCGATTTCTACGATATTAAAGGTGACCTTGAAGCACTGCTCGACTCTACAGGTCTGGCAGCAGAGTTCCAGTTTGAGGCCAAACAGCACAGTGCCCTGCACCCCGGCCAGGCTGCAGCCCTTGTGCGTGGTGGCGAGCAGGTGGGCTGGATTGGGCAATTGCACCCGAAAATTCAGGCGGATCTGGGTATTGGCACTGCAGTTTATCTGTTTCAGGTTGAGGTAGATAAAATTGCCCCAAGCAGGCTGCCAAAATTTGAAGAAGTTAGCAAGTTCCCCGAAGTTCGCCGTGATTTAGCGTTTTTTGTCGACATTTCCGTGCAGGCATCCGGCCTGATGGATGCAGCCAGGGCAGTAGCCGGTGATCAGTTGACCAATTTAAAGTTGTTTGACGTCTATCACAGCAAAGATGTTGAAAACAAAGGAAAAAGTATTGCGCTAGGCTTGACGTTCCAGCATAGTTCACGCACGCTTACTGACGAAGAAATAAACGCGTCAGTAGATCGTGTAGTAAATGAATTGGGAATTAAATTTAAGGCTGAACTCAGGGGCTGATCTGTCGCAGATCTAACCTAGAGTCTGAATTTAGGTAATCGAACAATGGGTGCTTTAACCAAAGCTGATCTGGCGGAAATGCTATTTGATGAACTCGGTCTTAACAAGCGAGAGGCCAAAGAGATTGTTGAAATGTTTTACAGTGAAATCTGTGCGGCATTAGAGAGCAATGATCAGGTTAAGTTGTCCGGGTTTGGCAATTTTGAGTTGCGCGATAAAAGCAGCCGACCAGGCAGAAACCCTAAAACCGGCGAAGACATTCCTATTTCTGCACGGCGGGTAGTGACCTTTAAGCCCGGGCAGAAGCTAAAGGCTCGAGTAGAGAACTATGCTGGAACCAAGTAACAACAACGAACTTCCCACCATTCCGGGCAAACGCTACTTCACCATTGGTGAGGTCAGCGAACTCTGTGCGGTGAAGCCCCATGTGCTGCGTTATTGGGAGCAGGAATTTCCGAGCTTAAATCCTGTAAAGCGCCGCGGCAATCGCCGCTATTATCAGCGTCAAGATGTAGTACTGATTCGCCAGATCCGTTCCTTACTCTATGAGCATGGGTTTACCATTGGCGGTGCCCGTCAGCGCCTGGACGGTGAATCCGCCAAACAAGAGCAAACTCCGTACAACCAACTTCTTGAGCAGACCATTGTCGAGTTGGAAGATATTCTAGAGGCTCTGAGCTAACAGCAAACCGTCGTCTGAAACTCACCAAATTTGTTGCAATAACATGCCTAGCCTGTATCATTGCGGCTCTCAAATCGGGGCGTAGCGCAGCCTGGTAGCGCACTACACTGGGGGTGTAGTGGTCGCAGGTTCAAATCCTGCCGTCCCGACCAATTAAATAAAAAAGGCCATCTATAAATAGATGGCCTTTTTTATTTAACCGCCGGAACGGCGGATTCGAGCGTAAAGCGCCAGGTTCACAGATTGAGCCTGCGGCGCAATCTGGACGAGGAACGAAGAGACGATGCCCCGAAGGGGTGCTAATAGCCCAGAGGCTATTAGCATCAAATCCTGCCAATCCGCCACCAACCTCGGTTTTGCCAAGTACCTAATAGATGGCCTTTTTTATTTAACCGCCGGAACGGCGGATTCGAGCGTAAAGCGCCAGGTTCACAAATTACGCCTACGGCGGAATTTGGACAAGGAGCGCAGCGACGCAGCCCCGCCGGGGTAGTAATAGCCCAAAGGCTATTACTATCAAATCCTGCCCCACCAAAGGCACCTCGGTCTTCCAAGTCATCCGCAAAAGATGGCCTTTTTTATTTAACCGCCGGAACGGCGGATTTGAGCGTAAAGCGCCAGGTTCACAAATTACGCCTACGGCGGAATCTGGACAAGGAGCGCAGCGACGCAGCTCCGCCGGGGTAGTAATAGCCCAAAGGCTATTACTATCAAATCCTGCTCCACCAACGGCACCTCGGTCTTCCAAGTCATTCGCAAAACCCACAAAATTACTGATATCCATAAACAAAACTATTTTGCCCGCACTCTGTCAGATTTATAATATGCTTCTTTGTATAAAATAAAAAATTAAGAGGGTGTAATATGAAAGCGATGTTATTCCAGTCGTTTTTGGGTTTAGTTGAGGCTCAGTATGGGCCTGATGTTCTTGAAAGCATTATCTCTGATGCTGGTGCACCCAGTGAGGGTATTTATACCACCAGTGGCGAGTACTCCCACAGAGAACTGATTGATTTAATCGTAGCCTTGAGCGAGCGCAGTAATGTGTCAGTCTCCAATTTGACCAAGAGCTTTGGTATGTATCATTTTGCCGAGTTTATTGCCGCTTATCCTCAGCTGTTTAAAGATCTGCACTCGTCCTTTGAACTGTTGGAGAAGATAGATAGCTTTATCCATGCAGAGGTCAAAAAACTCTATCCCGGTGCCAGACCGCCAAAATTTGATGTCAAAAGAACCAGCGATAAAACCATCGAGCTTCTGTATCAGTCGCCCCGTTGTATGGGAGATGTGGCCGAGGGTTTGATTCTGGGTTGTGCTGCCTATTACGGTGAAAAAGTGGCAGTAAAACGAGAAACCCTTGGCGATGGCTCTGGTTCTACTGAGCGATTCTTGTTGACCCAGCAGATTGCCGAGACGCCAAATTCCTAGGCACTGTTACTGCAATACTTGTATCCAGTTGAGCAGATCCTGATACACTTCTTCCCGGTTGGTTTCATTGAGCATTTCGTGTCGGCCTTCCTTGTATAACGTCATATCCACTTGCTCTACGCCAGCGCTGAGCAGCGCTTGTTGCAGTTTAATAACTCCCTTTCCCTGACCCCCAACAGGATCCAAGTTACCTGAAAACAGAAGCATCGGCAGTTTACTATTGATTCTACTCAGAGCCTTGGAGTCGAAAAGATCAGCCAGCCCCTGAATAAAATCCAACCAGGACTGGGTGCTTATAGCACCACCACACCAAGGGTCCTCGATATAGCGGTCAACAGTCTTGTGATCTCTGGACAGCCAGTCCTTTTCCGTACGAACCGGGGCAAAGGCGCGATTAAAGGTACCAAATGATAGTTGCTCAAGAATATTACTGACATTGCGACCACCCACCCGGGCGCGTTCTACCCAGGCCACGCCAGCGATAATTTTGCATGCTGCAGGTGGAATGTAGTTGGAACCTGAGAGCACCAGGCCACCTAGGCTCTGATTGCATTCCTGCTGCAGTCGCTGGCCATAGAGCTGGCAGAAACGAGTGGCCATAAAGGAGCCCATACTGTGGCCCAGAATGATTAGGGGCAACTGCTGCTGTCTGGCGATATGGCTGATAAGCTGCCACTGATCATCGACCATCTGATTCCAGCCATTATGGTCGGCAAAATGATAGAGACTGTCAGCAGAACTTCCGGTCATGCCGTGGCCGCGATGATCTCCAGCGGTGACCATAATTCCATGCTGGTTAAGAAATGTCGCCAAACCAGCGTATCGGGCGCTATGCTCGGCCATACCGTGCATAATATGCAGCCAGCCTACAGGTTGCTCTGGCATCCACTGGTGGTAGTGCATGGTTCCGGCATCGCCACTGCTAAAGTCTATACTTTTATTTTGCATAACAATTAAAGTCCTCGAACCGACCTGTCTCGGCATTACTTAGCATGAGTATCAGGTTGAAAAGCGCCGCTGACAAGAAGAAGTTTTAAAAATTCGGCAGTATCTAGTCAAACATAAACCGGGACTGGTTGTGACATATCAGGGCAGGGCACTGCAGTCTTCAGTCGCCACCACTCTATGTTATGCTCTGCGCAATTACCCCCGTTGATCTGAGGCTGTCTTGAATATTGCTGTTGCTGTTGGTTTTCTAGTTGTTGCTCTGCTTCTGCCATTTAAGCCTCTGGCGCTCAGATGTGCTGCTTGGTTGCTGTCTCTCGCTTCCTGGCGGTTGATTGCAGTTGGTGGGATTTTGCTTGCTCTGCCGTTGCTGATATGGGGTGCTGGAATTGCTGATTGGTATTTTTACAGCGCTCGTATTGCCCTGTTTGTTATTGGTCTGCTGCTTATGGGGGAAGGGCTTTATATTCTTATGGTAGATGCAGCGCCGCTGCAAAAACTGCTGCGCTTTATGGCTAAGCATTACTACCTTATCGCCATTCCAATGTCGTTGATCTGTCTACTGCTATCAATTTTTATTCTTGCCCGCTCCTATATTGGGCCGATTCCCGATGTCTCCAGCTGTAAGTCTGGCTCAACACTGTCGGTATCCTGTGTGGTCAGTAATCCCGAAGATATGGTGATTACACCAGATAACCGCTTTATTCTGCTGTCTGAGTTTGGTGGCTCCGGCCCCTTAAATGAAGCAGGGCCGGGCAATTTGGCATTGGTGGATGCACAGACCAAGTTGCCTGTGCCTCTGGCGATTATCTACTCGGACAATACCTGGGGTGATGGCCAGTGCGTCAAAACTGCCGATAGCCCTTTTGGTCCCCATGGTATCGATCTGGTGGAGCGCACTGATGGTCGTCACCAGCTGGCTGTGGTTAATCATATGGGCGGTGAGTCGATTGAAATGTTTGAGCTGGTGGCCGTGGATTCTGCTGCGCAAGATAATGCTCCGAGGCTAACCAGGTGGGGGCTGGTTTGGCGCGGCTGTGTTGTAGCGCCAGAAGAGAACTTTATCAATGATGTCAGCCTGCTCAGTGACGGCAGTTTTTTTGTCAGCCATATGTACTCCCATAAATTTACCACGGCAGACTTTTTGTATCAGCTGATCGCCAAGCAGGATACTGGCTATGTGTTGCACTGGGATGATCACACCGGCTTTAGCCAGGTGCCTGGTACAGAGGGGTCGCAGCCCAATGGCCTAGTGTTTGATGAGGCCAGTAATATTCTCTATGTGGCCTTTAATATTGCCGACAAACTCAGTGCTATCGACGTAATTACCGGGCAGGTGCTGCACAGTTTTTATGCCGACGCGTTGGATAATCTGGTATTGGATCAGGGCAATCTGTGGTTGACCTCCCTGGATCATGCCGTCCTCGATGTGTTGGTCTGTGAGGAAAATAGTCTCTGCCCATTGCCATTTACCGTTACCAAATTAGATGCCAATAGTCTCACTGAGATTGAGCATTGGTCATTTACCCAGCAGCCTTTTGGTTTGCCTTCGGTGGCGATGCCGTTTCAAACGGAAACCCTGAATCAGGTTATTGTTGGTACATTTATGGGAGACAGGTTGGCTTATTTTGATGTTGGATTAAACCTTGAGCCAACGCTGAGACCGAGACTGGCGCCGAACGTGCAGCCGTTAGAGGAGTCACTAGAGGAGCCATCGCCCCTTGGAAATTTCCCAGATATCGAGCCAATAGCTGAGCAGGTTGACCGATAGGCCCGCCTAGGGGCTGGTCACCACCAGATAACATATTAACTCGCAATCACCGCAATTCTCGATACTGTGGCTAAGGTCTGCCCGATAATGAGCTGAATCCCCATCCCGCAGTTCGCAGATACTCTCTCCGGAAATTACTTTTGCACAGCCGCTGGTCACAGTGAGCAGTTCTTTGGTGCCCTCAAAATGAGGGGCGCTAGTCAGGCTGGCTCTGGGCGCGATTCTCAGCTCATAAAACTCCACAGATTTTTCAATATGCAGCGGTGACAGGGTTTTTATCTGGCATTCTTTATCCGAGCGGAACAGGTTGCTCTTATCTTCCCCGTGAACAATCTCAATATTGGATGAGGCCCAGGGCTGGTCAATCAATTCGCCAATATTCATACCAAAAGCCTGGGCAATTCTGAAAGTCACCGTCAAGGTGGGATTGGCCTGTCCCCGCTCAATCTGACTTAGCATAGATCTACTGACGCCAGAGGCGGAAGACAGCTGGTCTAATGTCAGATGATGTTTTTTGCGCAGCTCTATAACCCGGTTGCCAAGGGTAAGGCTGGTGTTATCAGGCTGATTGTCTGCTGGTGTTGCCATGGGTGGCTCCTAATTGCATCCGTTATATAAGATATTAATCTTGCATAAAGGAAATACACTGTCTACGATAATAGAATAATTTCTCCTATATTAGACAACTGTCAAGTAAAAGCCAAGGTAAAAGCTAACATGAAAGCACTGGTTAAAAAGCATGCACAGAAAGGGCTCTGGCTGGAAGATGTGCCCGACCCAGAGATTGGTATTAATGATGTACTTATAAAAATCAATCGCACGGCCATTTGCGGTACGGATATGCATATCTACAACTGGGATGCCTGGGCCCAGTCAACCATACCTGTACCCATGGTGGTGGGTCACGAGTTTGTTGGTGAGATTGTTGAGGTGGGCTCCAATGTTAACGATTTCCGCGAGGGGCAGGTTGTCTCTGGCGAAGGCCATGTGGTCTGCGGGCGCTGTCGCAACTGTCTGGCCGGGCGGCGTCATCTCTGCGCCCAGACCAGTGGGGTAGGTGTGGACCGACCTGGGGCCTTTGCCGAATATGTGGCTCTGCCCATGTCTAATGTGTGGGAGCACAGCCCGGGTATTGATTTAGATATTGCCGCATTATTTGATCCCCTCGGCAATGCAGTGCACACAGCATTGCAATATGACCTTCTAGGTGAGGACGTATTGATCACTGGCGCAGGACCCATCGGCGCTATGGCCGCAGCGGTGTGCAAACATGCGGGTGCCAGACATGTGGTGGTTACAGATATTAACCCCCAACGTCTGGAGATGGCTCGAACATTGGGCGCCAGCTGCACTGTTGATGTACGCACAGAAAAATTAACGAATATTCAGTCTGCCCTGGGTATGAGCGAAGGCTTTGATGTAGGTCTGGAAATGTCAGGTAACCCCGCGGGTTTTGCAGATTTGTTGGCCAATATGTGCCATGGCGGCAAGGTGGCGATACTGGGTATACCCAGTGGTGAGCTGGCAATTGATTGGAGTCAGGTGATTTTTAATATGCTTACTTTAAAGGGGATTTACGGCCGCGAGATGTACGAGACCTGGTACAAAATGTCAGTGATGATTGAGTCCGGTCTAGATATTTCTGCGGTGATTACCCATCGCTTGGGCTATAAAGATTTTCAGACCGGTTTTGATGCGATGAATGCAGGGCAAGCCAGCAAAGTCATCCTTAACTGGCAATAGGGAGCAGCAACCATGTATGCACAATTTCAACATCATCTGGCGGCAGAGTTAAAGGCAATACGACAAGCCGGGCTGTACAAGACTGAGCGCGAGATCACTACACCTCAGGGTGCCAGAGTAGGGGTTGAGGGCAGTGCCGAGCTTATTAATCTCTGCGCTAACAATTATTTAGGCCTGGCTCAGCATCCCGAGGTTAATGCCGCGGCTAGAGCTGGACTTGACGAATGGGGCTATGGTCTGGCCTCCGTACGTTTTATCTGTGGCACCCAGACCTTGCATAAGCAGCTGGAATCCAGACTCAGTCAATTTGTCGGTACACAGGACACGATTCTCTATCCCTCCTGTTTTGACGCCAATGGTGGTCTATTTGAAACGCTTTTGGGTGCAGAGGATGCGGTGATCAGTGATGCCTTAAATCACGCCAGCATTATTGATGGTGTGCGTCTGTGCAAAGCCCAGCGCTACAGATACCGCAATAATGATATGGCTGATTTAGAGCTCCAGCTGCAAACCGCTGAGGCGGCCGGCGCACGTTTTAAACTGATCACCACAGATGGCGTGTTCTCCATGGATGGCAGCATAGCGCGGCTGGATGAGATCTGTGATCTGGCGGACAGATATCAGGCCATGGTGCATTTTGATGACTGCCATGCCACCGGCTTTGTCGGTGCCAATGGTCGCGGTACCCATGAGTTGCGCGGCTGCATGGACCGGGTCGATATTATCACCGGCACCCTTGGCAAAGCTCTGGGTGGTGGCAGTGGTGGTTACACTAGTGCCAGGTCAGAGGTGATTGAATTGCTGAGGCAACGCTCAAGGCCTTACCTGTTTTCAAATACAGTGGCGCCTCCTGTTGTGGCAGGAGCCATTAAAGCCCTCGAGCTGGTATCTGAATCAACTGAGCTGCGGGATAAACTCGCGGCCAACACGGCATTTTTCCGAGAGGGATTACAAAAGCTGGGTTTTAAGCTTTTGGAAGGCGAGCACCCCATCGTACCAATTATGTTGGACGACGCGGCACTGGCCAGCCAGTTTGCAGCAGCTATGCTCGAGCAGGGTATCTATGTGGTAGCGTTTTCTTTTCCTGTGGTTCCCAAGGGCAGTGCGCGCATCCGCACTCAGATGTCGGCGGCCCTCAGTCAGGATGATCTGGAGCTTGCCCTGCAGGCCTTTGCTAGAGTTAAGAATAAACTGTCACTGTAGATTAAATTCAACAGCCAAAAAAAGGGCAACTCAAATGAGTTGCCCTTTTGGGTACTGCTTTTACCGCGCCTTAGAAATTCTTGCGCAGGGTGAAACCATAGGTGCGCGGAGCATTTGGATATCCGCTGAAGCTACCTGGTTGCGCAGGCGTTGGGAACGCAGAGATCAAGCTCTCGTGATCGGTCAGGTTGCGACCCCACAGCATCGCATCCCATTCCCCATCAGCGCTGGTAAAGCCCAGACTGGCATTGAGGTTGTCAGAGCCACGCTTGGCAATGCTGAAAGGGATCAGATCAGCAAGCTTAACGTCTTTCTCATGGAGATACTCAACTCTGAAGAAACCATTGCCACCGCGAGGCATTGAAAAGCTATACGTAGCGTTTACGTTATAGCTTAGTTCGTGAATGCCAGCAGGTGAATTGCCGCTTAGATCAATAGTTGATGCACCAGTTGGGCACGCAAACTCAGGATCAGACAGACCAGTAGCGTCGCAGGTTCCATTGAGGAATTCGTCATATACTGCATCTATGTACATTGCAGAAAATCCAATAACCAGATCATCAGACAGGGCATACATACCGTCTAGTTCTAGGCCCTCGTGGGTTTCTTTACCGGCATTTTCCAGATTAAACCCGGTTCCGCCAAAGACATTGGACTGGAATCCTTCAATTGACTGCTCGAACAATGCAATATTGACATAGCCATTATCAAAAACGGCTTTTAAACCAATTTCAATATTAGTTGCTTCCTCGGGATCCGCTGTGCGGTTACCAGGCGTGCGACCATCGACAGACATGTTGATAGAAGTTGCTTTGAAACCCGTTGAGTGGCTGCCATAAACAGTAACTGAATCATTCATGTTGTAAGCCACACGGAATGTATGAGTCAAATCATCTGATTTAAACCGACCTGTCTCATCCGCATCGCCACCATATGCAGGGAATGGAGGAATCAGCTGCAAGCCTGTAAGGTCATCGAGTGCTGTGCCTGCGAGTGGTAGCTCTGCAAATGGATCAACAATTTCTACCGCTGAAACAACTGTTTTTTCGTCTTCAGTGTAGTTTAGGCCAAGAGTGACCCTGAGGTTGTCTGAAACATTGTAATCGAGCTGCGTGAAGATCGACGTGGCTACTGCATCCAAATCGAATCCCTCAGCTATTAAACCAGTGCCAGGGACAAACCAGGTACCAACCATTTGGCCAGGTACAGCGGCGAGTCCAGCATCGACAAGGAAAGTATCTATCACAGTGGGGTCTGTACCCGGTGCTGCTAAAGCGCCGATAGCCGCTGCTCCAGCTAGATCTCCAGCTAGCGCTGTCTGCTCGGCAGCTCCCACTAGGGTGAGGATCGTAGCTACTGGTGCTAAACCGCCAGTGATATCTGCTGGTGCAGTACCTTCTGGCGCTAGTGCCGAACCAATTAAGAAGTCAGCAAATGGGAAAACATCATTGCCGTATTTAAGGGTACGGAAGCTTTCTACTTGCTCGTCTGAGTGGAACAAACCAACCATCCATTGCAGGTCGCCATCTCCATCGGACGTTAAGCGAATCTCTTGGGTAAAGTTCTCGAAATCATAATCGACGCGATTCTCGCCCAAAATATCTGCTGCACTGAAGTCCGCATCAAAATTAGATCTCAAAGACTGGTCTCTAACAGAAGTAATAGATGTCAAAGTCGCAAAATCGTAGTCTTTGTCAATTTGAATTGACAAGCCTTTGCCCACCAACTTGTTCGACGGGTCAAAGCTCATGTTTAGATCTCGTGCCCATGGATCTACTGGCGTAGTAGCAAAACCATTACCTGCGGCGATCATAGAGGCAACTGCTGAGGCGCCACCATAGGTCAAAGAGCTTGCAGAGCAACATATTTCATCAATTTCGTTGTAATCACCAATTACTCGAATAGTTAAGTCGTCGGCAGGGTCGATCAATAGCTGTGCGCGGATGGCACTGCGATCTCTTGAGTTAACGCCAGCACCAGTAGTGATGTTGGTGCCATAACCGTCTGATGAATTATCGCTGGCAGATACTCTATAGGACACAGTGTCGCTGATTGGCCCGGTGACGGTACCTTTCACGATGCGAGTGCCATAGTTGCCCGTGGTTGCTTCGATCATGCCACCAAGTTCGTCTTCAGGAAGCATTGTGGTAACGCTGATAACACCAGCAGATGCATTTTTACCGAACAGAGTTGACTGGGGGCCGCTAAGCACCTCAATACGCTGTACGGTGGGTAAATCGGCGAGCGCTGAAGCTGACCGAGTTCTGGCAACGCCATCAATATAAACGGTTACTGCAGGCTCAATCCCTGGGTTATTAGCGCCGTTACCGTAGCCACGAATGGTAAAGTTGGTCTGTGCGGAACTTTGCAGCTGGTTTACACGCAGTGATGGTACAGACGTCTGCAAGTCGACCAGATCGACAATGCTAGCACGCTGGATGGTTTCACCGCTGGTCACTGTTACGCTAACAGGTACATCTTGCAGTGATTGTTCTCTCTTGTTCGCTGTGACAATAATTTCGTCAATAGCGGCTTGAGCCATTCCCGTAGTTAACGCACTTGCGATAGCAGCAGAAAGACATATGTTTTTGCAATGAAAAGAATTCATTTTTCCCCTCGGATGTTGAGTTGTTACCTTTTTGATTCAGGATATTGTGAGTTCAGCTACAGCTCGGTCTAAACGAGCTCTAGAAAAACCGGCCCACTCTATGCATGAATGAAATCCATATCAAGCTGTATATATAGAGTTTTCAGCGGTTTGCGACTAAACGCTCGATTTTTATGATGAATGCAATTTATTCGAACTAATATAGGCTCGAGATCATCATTTCCTGACTTGCACTAGGGGCCTGACTGCTCCAAACAAGATGGAGCAGCCAGAGGTTTAAGGGGATGGGGAAGGCTCTGTCAGAGCCTTTGTCATAGTATCAGCCGGAGCCTCAGTCAGAATCATAGCGAGCAAGTATTTCGGCCCGTTTTTGCGGTGCTATATTGACCTTGGAGAGATCGCCATTGATATGGGGCAGGGCTAGTACTCTGTGGTCCATAACCCGATACCACAACCAGGGGAAGTAGGCCAACATGTACATACCGTAATAGCCATTGGGCAGTTCCGGTATATCCGCAAAATTGCGCAGGCTCTGGTAGCGGCGAATAGGGTTGGCATGATGGTCGGAATGGCGTTCGAGATGAAACAGAGCGAGGTTGCTCATAATGTAATTGGCATTCCAAGAATGATGGGGCTGGCAGCGCTCGTAGCGGCCGTTTTCCTGTTTCTCACGCAGCAGGCCATAGTGCTCAATATAATTGGCCGACGTAAGCTGAAACCAAGCCCAGAAGTTGTGTACAGCCAAGAACGGTAGCATTACCCAGCCAAAGCTATAGATCAAACCACCCTGTAACAGGGCACTCAAACAATAGGATTGCAGAATATTGTTGTGTCTAGACCAGGTTTTTTTACCCTGCTTTTGCAGTCTGCTCTTCTCCAGGTTCCAGCCCCTGGCAAAGGTCCCGGGAATCTCACGCAGAGTGAACCCATAGATAGATTCACCCAGACGGGCGCTGGCAGGATCATCGGGCGTTGCGACCAATACATGATGACCACCGTTATGCTCGACACAGAAATGCCCATAGGCGGGCACCGCCAGAGTGATTTTGGCCAGCAGCTGTTCAATGGCAGTCTGTTTGTGGCCCAGTTCATGGGCAGTGTTAATACCCAGACCGCTGTAGCCACCAGCGATAATGGCTGTTACCAGAATGGCCCACCAGCTGAGATCATTGGTGCCCACCACATAGGCCAAGGCGATCAACACCACAAAGTGCAGTGGCACGGTAATATAGGTTAAAAAGCGATAGTAAGTGTCTGCTTCCAGCTGAGGTACAAGCTCTTCCGGCGGGTTGTTCTCATCACTGCCGACCAGCCAGTCAAGCACAGGGAGAATGGTATAGTTAATAATCAATGGCAGACACAGCGTCCATTCCAGGCCAGTCTGGTAAAAGATAAACACGCCCATTAGAGGGAAGGTCGGCATAATGACTGAGATCAGCCACAGATAGCGCTTCCTGTCGCTGTAAGTGATAGGTCCCTTTTGAGCATCTTCAATAGAATATGTGATCATAGTAGGCCTCCAGTCATTTCTTTGGTCTGCAAGTTTGCAGTGATGACTTTTATTATTTTTGTCCAACGACTATAAGTACTTTTTAGCCAAAATAATAGACATCCCATGCCTTTTACTGCCCTGTTGAGGCTGATACAAATGGCCCTTTTCTGCGTATTTAAACTATTGTCTGTCGCCCAAGGTTAACATTTATCATGTCATCGCTGCCCCTCAGGCCCAACCCCATTCTGGAGTTTACTGCCAGCGAGATATCGCGAATTGTAGAAATGGCATGGGAAGATCGCACACCATTTGAAGCCATAGAGTTTAATTTTGGTCTCAATGAGTCTTCGGTGATCAATCTAATGCGAGGGCAGCTAAAGCCCAGATCATTTCGCCTGTGGCGCAAGCGTGTAACCAGCCGCAAAACCAAGCATCTCTCTCTTCGCTCCCCGGATGTGAGTCGGGGCTACTGTCCAACCCAATACAAACGATAAGTTCCTATGGAGGCCTGTCTTGAACAAGCTCTTTGGCACAATAACCCTCAGCATATTGGTCGGCGCAATCTCTGCCATTGCGCCCCTGACTCTAGGCGAAACCATGCAGGCCGATAAATTCGAAGCAGATCCCCAAAAGCGATGGACCTATATCAGCGATCAGGTAATGGGTGGCGTATCCCAGGGGCAGCTGCAGTTTGAGCAGCAGGGCGACGAGTTGTACGCTCGTATGACAGGGCAGGTCAGCACCGACAATAATGGCGGCTTTATCCAGTTTCGTAAAAAGATAGCCAGAGGTACCACTGAATCAGCTCTTGGGGTCTACCTCCGGGTGCGGGGTAACGCAGAAGGCTATTTTGTACATTTGCGCACTGCAGGCACCCTGCTGCCCTGGCAGTATTACCAGGCCAGCTTTACACCAACCGATGACTGGCAAGTGATAAAACTGCCCCTTGCTGATTTTTCCCGGTCCAGTTCATGGTTGAAATCTTCGGTCAAACCCGACTCCATTCGCAGCATTGCAGTAGTAGCCTTTGGCAGTGATTACCAGGCCGAGATTGATGTGGCTGAAATCGGCTTTTACGATTAACTCGCTTTGCTCTATGCTTGTGTCTTTAGCTAATCAAATGACAAGGAGCAATTCCCATGGCGGACTCAAGGCGCACCGAAGGGCGTGGCACACTATACAGCAGCATCTTAGACACCATTGGCGACACACCCTGTGTGCAGGTCAAAACTCAGGTGCCGGACAATGTGCGGCTCTACGTCAAAGCCGAATTCTTTAATCCCGCCGGGTCAGTCAAAGACCGGTTAGCGATCAGTATTATTGAAGAGGCAGAGCGCAACGGTCAGCTCAAGCCGGGCCAGACCGTTATTGAAGCCACCAGCGGCAATACAGGTGTTGGACTGGCAATGGTGTGTGCGGCCAAAGGTTATCCCTTTATAGCCACCATGCCCACCAGCGTGTCCATAGAGCGACGCAAGTTGATGCGCTTCCTAGGCGCTCAGGTCATTCTTACGCCAAAAGCCGATAAAGCTATGGGCTGCTACCTAAAAGCCGTTGAGCTTGCCGACGCCAATGGCTGGTTTCTGGCGCGACAGTTTGAAACCGATGCCAATGCCAAAATCCATGAAAACACCACAGCCCGCGAAATACTTGCAGACTTTGCCGGCGATCGACTCGACTACTGGGTAACAGGTTACGGCACAGGGGGTACTTTTTCCGGTGTCGCCAAAGTGCTCAGACAAGAGCGGCCAGAGACCAAAATAGTACTAAGTGAGCCGGCAAATGCCCAGCTTATCCAGAGTGGTCAGGCCCAGCAGCGCACAGCTGACGGCTCACCGGCAGGCAGCCATCCAGCCTTCGAACCCCACATGATTCAGGGCTGGACCCCGGACTTTATTCCAGCGGTACTGCAGGAATCCATTGATCAAAACCGCTTCGATCAGCTGGTTCCCATAGATGCCCAGGACGGCATAGAAGCATCGAAGTTGCTGGCGCAAAAAGAAGGCATCTTTACCGGCATATCCGGAGGCTCAACATTCTCCGTGGCGCTGGATATAGCCAAGACGGCAGAGCCAGGTACCGTTATTCTCTGCATGTTGCCGGATACTGGCGAGCGCTACCTGTCATCACCATTGTTCGAGGACGTGGGTGAAGATATGAATGAGGCAGAACTGGCCCTGTCCCAGTCAACTCCGGGATTCCACCTTAACGAATAATCTATTTCTGGCGCGCCGCAAAGGCCTCAAGTTGCTCTGCAGTGGCAGGGGGTTGGTGTTTATCCTTCCACTCACTGTAGGGCATGCCATAGATAATTTCCCGCGCCTGCTCGTAGTCCATAGGGATATCCCTTTCCTCCGCCGCAGCGGCATACCATTTGCTCAGGCAGTTGCGACAGAAATCCGCAAGAATCATAAGATCAATATTCTGTACGTCTTTATGATCGTCCAGATGTTGCAGCAGGCGGCGGAAGGCAGCGGCCTCAATTTCGGTGTGGTCAGATAATTGGGTCATGATGTCAGAGGTTTCATTCAGGTTGATTAGTCGGTAGTCTAACAGTCTGGGGGGAGGTTCTAAAGCTGCTGATGTTACTGTGATAACAGACCGCGAACTTGCCTGATAATGACTAAAAAGAAGGAAACCACAATGAAAAATATCATGCTTGCCCTGCTTGTACTCTGGGCTCCAATTTCATTTGCCGGTCACCATGAGGCCACTGAGAATCAGATTATCTTTGCGATTAATGCAGATATCGTGGAGGGCAAAGCGGAATCCTTCAAAGCACTTCTCAAGGACATGGTACCAGCGGTAAAGGCCTCAGAGCCGGACACAGATCGCTATCAGTACTTTATGAGCCCAGACAATAAAAAACTCACGCTGATTGAAGTCTATCCCAACAGCGACGCTGCGCTATTCCATATGACAGCCTTTGCCGTCAGTCCATTTGGAGCAGAGTTTCTTGCCTCGATCAACATTAGGTCATTTGTGGTTGCAGGCAATGCCAGCCCGGAACTAATGAAATCCGTAGCCGCATTTACATCGGATAACAGAACCCCAGTGGAAGGTTTTATACGCTAGGGCGAGGCGATTTGCAGAAAACACAAACCCGCTGCAAACAGCGGGTTTTTTGTGGATCAGGGTTTACTGCTGTTGCAAAGCACGCAGCTGTAACAGCCAGCTATCATGGCGTTTTTCCGCATCGTAGAAGACAGCGGCAGTGAAGGCGACCATAAATATCAGTATAAAGTGGGACGCAATGCTAATGCCCATATAGATAACGCTTCCCAGGTAGGCGCCAAATACCACCGACCACATCCAGGCAAGCACAGTCATTATCCACATGCGTGACACGGGATCGGGAATATTGCGCAACGGGTTTTTGTTGTGATCCATAACCATGTTGTAGCAGTCATAGAACCAGAGAAATGCCAGTTTAGTTTTCATAAGGTTACCCTTTACTCTGTTGAATTGATTCAATCTATTATTTTTTTCGAGTATTCCTAATAACCTACGCCTAAGAAAAACATTTGGATCAGGCTAAACTCTGCCAGTATCAGGTGATTGGCCACCCGGTCGGCCTGCCTTCGGCTTCCCAATGCTGCAAGGCTGTCTCATAAGCGTACATTTCACACTTATCGATAAAGCAGTATTTGCCGTAGGCAAATGCAGCAAAATGCATTAACAGCACGGCAACAAAGCCCATGCCCTGAAAGAAAGAAAAAACTGCCGCAATCACATATACCGCCATTAACAGCTTCTTTTGCAGCTTCTTTCGCCGTTTAATCTCCTCTAGGCGCATATTCAGCTCTTGTTTAGCTGATTCCAGTCTGACTTCGGGGCTGTTACCGCATTTCTCAGAGCGAAGGCGCCAGTTATATAGGGCAATGTTATGACTATCTTTGAAAACCATGATCAGTGTTCCTGACTTAACTTAATAATTGAAGGCGTAACCATACTGAAAAGTAGGGGTCTGTGGCCAACTTAAATCTCAATTTGGCATCCGGCGATGGCAATATAATTACATCGTCGTCTTTGTCCATAATGTTGTGCGTTGCGGCTTGGTCCAAATTGCTCCTTAGGTTCAACTAATCGAACGGAAGGATTCGAACCTTATCTCTCCAGCCGCGTAACCAGTTTCTCTGCACACATTGACAGCAGCTTAATTTCATATACCCTATGGGGGTATGAAAGCGCTGATCATTATTATCTCCCTGCTGGTCGCCCCAATCGCAATGAGCCGACCCATCTCCTATGTGGGAGGCCATACCTTAATGGCCAACTCCGGGGCAGAGTCAGATAATATCTACTGGCACTACACGCCCAGCATCAAGTACTCATTAGGCTTGGATTACCAAAAAGATAAAATCAGTGGTGAGGCATTTCCCTCAGCCAGATTGACCTATCTGATCAACCGCAAGAATACCGCTACCTCTCAGCGCAACCTATACGTAAAAACCGGCTTTGGGCTCGACAGTAGTGACAACCACTTTTATTCCCTCAGTGGTGACTGGGAGACTCGGCGCCTGTTCGGCGGTTTCTCCGCCAAACAGGTCTCAGGCATTGGCTATGACCTTTTTGAGCAGAGAGTAAAACTGGGGGTAGCCCCCTATCTGGGTGCCTACGGCGACCTGCATACCTGGTTGATGATTGAGAGCAAAAAAAATGACTTGGACAACAAACGCATCACTTACCCTGTGCTGCGGTTTTTTAAAGGTGGTGGCTTGATTGAATTCAGCTATCACAAAAAAACCGACTGGGATATTCACCTGATGTATAGATTCTGATAAAGGATGGACCATTATGAATAAATTCTTACTGGCAACATTATTGCTCACCGCGGTAGCAACTCAGGCCGCCCACCATGAAATGGGACATATGCATTCCCACAAAGGCCATGTGCACGACACCATTGTCGATGGCCAAAAGCTCAGCGTGGATGCCGAGCGTTTCGATAACTTTGTTAACGCCGTTCCCGGGGATCAAGTAGTGGTGATCAGTGTTCAGGGCATGGTCTGTGACTTCTGTGCCCGCGGTATTGAAAAGACCTTTGGCAAAGACAGCGCTGTGACCAAAATAGATGTAGATCTGGCCTCAGGAAAAGTCCTGCTGGCCTACGCCCCAGAGACAGAAATAAACCGCGCTGGCATTGAGCAAAATATTCTTAACAACGGCCTTAACACCACGGCCATCCAGTTGGTAGGCAAATAATATGCAAGACAGAGCGGCCAATTTCTTTTCACTATTCGCCTCTACTTCGACATTGATCTGCTGCGCGCTGCCCGCACTTTTTGTCGTCCTGGGCGCTGGGGCCAGCTTTGCCAGTCTGCTGGGCGTATTCCCCTTTTTGATTGTGCTGTCCCAATACAAAATAGCCATTAGCCTGTTTGCCCTGATAATGATTGTGGTAGCCGGTGTGGTCAACTATAAAACAGCCAGAATGCCATGCCCTGCTGACCCGGAGCTGGGTCGCGCCTGCTTGCAGATGAGGCAGCGTTCCCGAAGGATTTACACCGCATCCATAGGCGTCTTTATCTGCGCCAGCATTTTCACTTACATAGTGCCGCAACTTATCTAAGGAGAGGCCATGACACATTCCTGCCACAAAAAATTGATTCCCAATATCAACCGCATTTCCGGGCAAATTAATGGTATTGGCAAAATGATTGATGAGGGCCAGTACTGCATAGATATCCTCAATCAGCTTAAAGCCGCCAAATCAGCCATAGCCACAGTTGAGGCAAAGATACTGGAAAAGCATATTGAAGAATGTGTCAGGGATTCCCTGCATAGCCAGAATCAGATCGATATTAAAATCGCTGAATTAGTAAAAATACTTAAGCGAGCCTAGGGCAGCCTTTATTATTGAATCGCTACAAAAAAGCCCGTCTAAGAAGACAGGCTTTAAAGCGTTATGAACATCACAACTAAGAAAATGGCGCACTCGGAAGGATTCGAACCTTCGACCGCCCGGTTCGTAGCCGGGTACTCTATCCAGCTGAGCTACGAGTGCGTTTGGGACTCATTTCTGAGGTAGCGCACTATAGGTGAGCAGAGGATTTGAGTCAACCTTAAGCTGGGGATAATCACTGGTTTTTAGTGCTTATTTGCGGCTGTAAGGCACTGGCACCGCCATGGTTTCTTTTAGCTCTTCCATCACCACATAGCTGGTTGATTCCTGAACGGCGGGGAGCTTGAGTATTCGGTGTCCGAGCAGTTCTCTGTAGGCTGCCATATCTGCGACTCTGGCTTTGAGCAGGTAGTCATAGTTGCCGGAGACCAAAAAGCAGCTCTGCACATTTTCCAGATCCATCACCGAGCGGTGGAACTCCTCGAAGTTTTTCTGTGAGGTGTGGTTGAGCCTTATCTGCACAAACACCACCAGGCTGGCATTGAGTTTGTTCGGGCATACCTGAGCCGAGTAGCCAAGAATATAGCCATTGCGCTCGAGCCGTTTAACACGCTCGATGCAGGGGGTCACCGAGAGGCCCACTTCCCGGGCCAGATCTGTGTAGCTTATGCGTCCGTCTTTCTGCAGTAGCCGCAGTATATTGCGGTCGATTTTGCCCAGTTTATCGGTGGTTTCTGCTGGTGAGACCATAAATAAAATATCCTGTTTAATCGCCAAAAATATAAAAATACTCTGGATTATACCCAATTTAACAAATAAATATTATTACTGAATTATAGAATAACCAGATAACTTGATGAGCGCATTAATGCTTTTGGACAATAGTAAATAAAGAGGGATGACAAATGTTGATTGGTGTACCTAAGGAAATTAAGAATCACGAATATCGGGTTGGCCTCACGCCATCATCGGTCAATGAGCTGGTCAAGCGTGGCCACAAAGTGATTGTCGAGCGTATGGCAGGTCTGGCGATTGACTTTACCGATGCAGAATATAGTCAGGCTGGTGCCGAGATGGTTGATTCCGCTGGCGAGGTATTTTCCCGCGCTGATATGATCGTCAAGGTCAAAGAGCCTCAGCCCGCTGAGTGCAAGATGCTGCGGGAAGGGCAGATCTTATATACCTACCTGCATCTGGCTCCTGATCCACAGCAAACCAAATTATTGGTTGAGTCTGGTGCAACCTGTGTCGCCTATGAAACAGTCACAGACAATCAGGCCGGGCTGCCTTTGCTGGCGCCCATGTCCGAGGTTGCTGGCCGCATGTCCGTGCAGGCTGGAGCCCATCATCTGGAGAAGGCCCAGGGCGGTCGCGGAGTGCTGTTGGGCGGTGTGCCCGGTGTTGCGCCGGCCAAGGTGCTGGTAATTGGCGGCGGTGTAGTGGGCGACAATGCCGCGGCAATGTCTGTTGGCATGGGGGCGGATGTGACCATTCTGGATCGCTCGATTCCCCGTTTGCGTGAGCTCGATGCCAAATACGAGGGCCGCGCACGCTGTGTCTACTCCACTAATGCCGCCATTGAGGACTACGCTCTGGAAGCGGATCTGGTTATTGGCGCTGTATTGATTCCCGGTGCCGCTGCCCCCAAGCTGCTATCCCGAGACCTGATCGGGCGTATGAAAAAAGGCTCAGTGGTGGTGGATGTTGCCATTGATCAGGGCGGTTGTTTTGAAACCTCAAAAGCCACCACCCATGAACAGCCGACCTATGTGGTTGATGATGTTGTGCACTACTGCGTCGCCAATATGCCCGGCGGTGTTGCACGCACGGCCACCATCGCACTGAACAATGCCACATTGCCCTACGCGCTGGCGCTGGCTGATGACCCCATTAGCAGTCTGTTCAGGGATAAGAACTTGCAAAATGGCCTTAATATTCACAAAGGCAAAGTGACCTACAAGGCAGTAGCTGATGCTCTGGAATATCAGTATGTAGCAGCAGATGAGGCATTAAAGGCATAACCCAGCCGTTAATGTCAGGTCCAAAAACCACCGCTTACCCGCGGTGGTTTTTTTTGCCGATATTTCAGCCTCCAGGTTTCTATTGTGGAGCCCTCAGCTCTTCTAAAAAGGAGCCCTCAGCTGTTCTAAAAAGGAGCCCTCAGCTGTTCTAAAAAGGAGCCTCCGCCAAAATCACCGCTCTAACCGGAGCAGGGTGCCCCTCAATGGTTTTGCTGTGGTCATCCGGATCCAGAAAGTCCTGCAGAGACTCAAAGGTCATCCAGTCAGTGCTGCGCTGTTCCTCAATGCTAGTGGTACTCAGATCCACCAGACGGGGGTTCTTAAAACCATTTTTGCGCATCCAGCTCAGTAGGGTGTCCACCGTCGGCAGATACCAGACATTGGGCATCTTGGCATAGCGCCCCTCGGGCACCAGAGTCATGCCCTCTGGGCCCTCAATCACCAATGTTTCCAGCACCAGCTGGCCACCGGGGCGCAGCAGTTCTCTAAGTTCACGCAAGTGGTCCATAGGCGAGCGGCGGTGGTAGAGAATGCCCATAGAGAAAACCGTATCAAAGGCCGCCAGCCGGGTCGGCATATGTTCTATACCCAGAGGCAGCACATCAACAGGCAGGTCGGCCCCGGCAAAATTCTTGATCGCCTGAAACTGAAAAACAAATTTTACCGAAGGATCAATACCAATTACCCGCCTTGCACCCGCACCGAGCATACGCCAGCAGTGGTAGCCATTGCCGCAGCCAACATCCAGAATCAATCGATTTTCAAGGCTGTCCAGATGGGGGGCAACCCGATCCCATTTCCAGTCCGATCGCCATTCAGTATTTACTGGCAACCCAAACAGGTTGTAAGGGCCTTTGCGCCAGGGGTGCAGACCCATCAAAGTGGCTTGCAGTGCCAGGCGGCGGCCTTTGTCCATCAGGCTAGCGTCGCCAATGGCGACTTCGGTTGCAAGTTCTATTTCAAGGGGGTCTATCTCCGGCAGGCGCCTCAGAGTCTCTTCCCATTCTGGCATATCGCCCCAGCGCTCACGGCGCAGCTGTTGGGCCAGAAGTTCCGGCAGCGTCTGACCCCAGTCGCCGAGAGGGGACTCTTCCAGCCAGGAGAGGAATGGCCCGTAATCAAGTGTTTGAGGAATCATTGTTATGCCTGCGATTTTGACAGGCAATTATAAGGCATTTCCGCTATGGTGTTAGCCGAAACTACAGAGGCTGTACCGGGACAAATAATGGAAGACAAACGATTTGATGTGCTGGAAGAAAAGCTGGCTTATTTAGAAATGGCCAATGCCCAGCTCGAAGACGAGATTTTTCGTCAGCAGCAAGAGATAGACGCCCTGACCAAGGCCCATCGCAATATGCTCGAGCGGATAGAAGTGCTGCAGGACAGCGCTGCTGATGGCGATAGCATGGGTCAGACCGGTGGTGGTGCCGGAGAGCGGCCACCCCATTACTGAGACCCATACAGCAAACCACCTATAAGATACTGGGGAGTCATATATTTTGATTGCACCTTTGCCCCAGACCAACAATTATTAGGCCAAACAATAACAAAAATGCGCTTGCGCCCAACAAATATTTAACGGCGGTAAATAAAATCAAGCGACGCGAGATATCCCGGGGGGGGACTATGAGTGAGTTAAAGCCGGCAGCTAAAGCCAAAATCGACCAGGTGTTTGCGCAGCAAAAAGACTACGCGCTGGAACTGCGTAAATCAGACTACAAACAGCGCCTGGCGGTGCTGGACCGTTTTGAGCAAGCCTTTACTGCTGCCTACGACGATATTCATAAAGCCGCCGCCGCAGACTTTGGCAAGCCCGAAGCGGAAATAGACCTGGCTGAGATTATGCCGGTGCGTGCCGAGCTTAAGCATATTCGCAAGTCCCTGAAAAACTGGATGAAGCCTGAACATGTCAGTGCCACCATCTCCATGTTTGGCACTAAATCTCGTATCATCAAAGAGCCAAAAGGCGTTACCCTGGTGGTGTCGCCCTGGAACTACCCGTTTAACCTGACCTTTGGTCCCATGATGTGGGCCATCGCCGCAGGTAACACGGTGATAATCAAGCCCTCGGAAATGACCCCGAAAATGTCTAAGGTCATTGGAGCCATTGTTAAGCAGGCATTCAGGCCAGAAGAAGTGGCGCTGTTTGAAGGCAAGGCCGATGTGGCTGGCTACCTGACCAGTCTGCCATTTGACCATATCTTCTTTACCGGCAGCCCAGCGGTTGGCAAGCATGTTATGGCCGCCGCCGCGAAAAATCTAACCTCAGTCACATTAGAGCTGGGTGGCAAGAGCCCGGTGATTGTGGACAAATCCGCCAACCTGAAAAAGGCGGTCGGGTCCATAGCCTGGGGTAAATTTAACAACAATGGCCAGACCTGCATTGCCCCCGACTACATCTATGTCCACGAAGCCATCAAAGATGAGCTGGTCGCGGAGCTGACCGCCTGCATTGAGTCCCAATATGGCCTGGGCAATGACGCCAAAGCCAACAGCGACTACTGCCGGGTAGTGAATGCGGGCCATCACAGCCGCATTACCCGCCTGCTGGATGACGCCAAGAGCAAAGGTGGCCGAGTGCTGACCGGTGGCCAGGTGAGCAAGACAGGGCAGTTTATCGCCCCCACATTGATTGAAGGCATGAGTGAAGATTCATCGATTATGGACGAAGAAATCTTTGGTCCAGTACTGCCCATTATTACCTTTGCGGATATTGATACCGCCATTGGCTATGTCAACAGCAAGCCCAAGCCGCTGGCCCTATATATCTACAGCACTGACGACGCATTCACCAACAAAGTACTCCAAGAGACTAGTGCTGGTGATACCTGTGTCAACCAGACTATCATGCATTTCCTGCACCCTAACTTGCCCTTTGGTGGGGTTAACAACAGTGGTATTGGCAAGTCCGGCGGCGTGTGGGGCTTCAAAGCTTTCACCCATGAGCGCAGCGTGTTGGTGGACAAGTTCAGCACACTCTCAATGATGTACCCGCCCTACACACCCAAGGTGAAAAAGCTGATCAAGACTACCATGAAGATGTTGACCTAAGCTCGCAATCTAAGCCTTTTAACCTCAGGCTGGGTTGGCTACTTTATAGCTACCAGAGAACAAAAGTTAAAACATTGAAACCAGGGGCTTGCGGACTGAAATCCGCAGGCCCTTAATCGTTGGATATGGCTATCCAATGTTTCAGGCACCAGCACATTTTCAATAGAATCCCGCTTCTGACTGATCTCCAGATCACTGTACCCCTGAGCCCGCTTAAAGCCATGATGCAGTTCACTGAGCAACTGATTAAGGGACTCAGGTTCAAAGCTGAGCTTCTCCGAAATAATCACACAGCCGCCGGGGTTAAGTCCCTGATAAATCTTCTCCATCAATGCCGCTCGCTGAGCCAGAGGCACAAACTGCAGGGTAAAGTTCATCACCACTAACGAGGCATTGCTGATCTCAATATCACAGATGTCACTGTCAACCAGCTCCACATGAGTGCTGTCCGGCCTGGCATCCAGAATCTTCTGGCATTTGCTGAGCATGGCCGTGGAATTATCCACCGCAAAAATCGTCGCACCGCGGCCTTCAATACGCTGACGCACTGCTATGGTCGAGGCACCCAGAGAACAGCCCAGGTCATAACAGTGGGTGTTGGCCTGCACAAAACGCTCAGCCAGCTCGCCGGTGTGAGCAAGAATGGTTTCATAGCCAGGCACTGATCTGCTGATCATATCCGGGAACACATCCACCACGGCCTGATCAAACACAAAAGACGGTACCTTGCCCAGAGGGCTGGAGAATAGATTATCGCGGCTTGAGTCAGTCATCGATTAGTGCTTTTTAACTGGCAATAATGTCAAGGCCGGTGCCCGCTGCCAGCTCAGCATTGGTGATCACCGCTGTATGTGCAGCATCGGCGCGCAAATAAGTACTTGTCACCCGCTTAAGGTCAGCCTCAGTCACCGCCAGCACCTGATTTCTAAACTGCTCCGTGCAGACTTTGCCGCGACCATTAAGCTCCGCATGGAACGCCTGAATAGCTTCCCCAGCAGGGGAGCCCGGCTTATCCAGACCTCCGACCACACCCAGAATAGCCTCTTCGATTTTGTCATAACCCAGGGCCTGTTCCTGTACCCAGCTGATGGAATTATCAAAGTCTTGCAAGGTGCCGGCAATGCGCGGATCCCGGTAGGAGAAAAAGCGGAAGGCACCAGTTTGGTTATCTTGAGAAGCGCCGCCCCCATAGGCGCCGCCCTGTTCACGCACCGCCCGGTGCAAATAGCCATTGCGCAAAACACCGCCCAGCACGGTCAGCGCCGCCGAATCCGGATGGCCCGTAGGCACTGTGGCATAGGCCTTGGCACAGAAACTCACCTGAGTATTGGCGGTAAAGGCATGATTAACCGGGGTGAGTGCAGGGTTATAGTTAATTAGATTATTGGTGGCGGCATCGGAAGCTCCACCGGAGAAGCCAGACTGCATCACCCCGGCAAAGTGATCCAGACGTTCTCCTTCAGCGACCAGCAGATACTGACGGGGCTGGGCAAGAACCAACTGATGAATCTCCTGCAACTGGGCAGAAAGCTGGGCCAACCCGTCCTTGGAATCCAGGCTTTTATCCAGCGCTTTTAATAATGTCAGCCCCGTCATGCCACCCCAGCGTTGGCTGAGATTAGCATTGGCAGAAATACCACTAGCCGCAGCGGTCATAGCCAGCACATGGCCATTGCCAGTAATAGAAGATTCCCGGTAAGTGCGAATTTGCGCCACTAGTTCCCGCAGCCGCGGCAGCTCGTCAAAGCGGGCAGCCGTAATGGACTCCTGCATTAGATCAGTCATGGTTGATTGATTGCGCGCCAGGCCTTTGCTGGTAAAACTAATGTTGCCATGGAGCTTATCTAGGCTGTCTTTGTCGGTGCGCACAGAAGCCGATGCCGAATAGGCGCCCACCAGACTCGAGTGCCATAGCTGGGTCTGCTGATAATCCCGCTGGCCCACAGCCATCTCGGTGACACAGGTGCTGTAGAGGGGCAACAGATCCATCTGTGTTTCGCTCAGCGCAGGCATAGGTACAACCACCTGCTGGTAAGCCAGGCCATTGGTGCCCGCACTGTAGCTGGTCAGCAGGTTGGGGCTGGATAACACAGATGCTTTTTCCGGGTAAGTAATATCAGCAGGTACATCCTCAATACCCACCTTGGGCAAAATATCTAAATTCTCCTCCATCTCCTGACGCTGCTTTAGCGCTGCGGCATTGTCGATAATAGCCTGAGCCTCATCAGCATTGAGGTCCGCTTTAATAGCCGCCAGCCGATCTTTCTCTGCCTGTTCTTTTTGCTCGCCCAATTGAGTATCAGGTTTTAATACCAGTCTGGTGCGGTGGGGGTTGTTGAGCAGCAGGTCACGGGCCAGAGACTTAATAAACTCAGGATCAGTAATTTGTTGCTGCAGCTTATCAAGCACCGGATCGAGATTTAACAATGACACAGGGTCACCGCGATGTGTGGCACTGGTCAGGCTGGTTAATATCAGATGCAGGCCGTAGGGGTAGCCACCGCCAGATATCTCGCGCTGGGACAGCTCCAACTGATGGAGACTAGCGGCCACCTGTTCCTGGGGCAGGCCTTTGTCAGCCACATCCTGCAACACCTGCAGAATCATGGTTTCAACCTGGTCTGCCTGCTCCGGGTTAGAGCCCTCAATACCACAGGCAAAGCACAGTTCTTTCTGGGAGTCCTCAAGCCCGCACATGGGAGAGGGGGAAGTACCCAGGTCGGTGGTTTCCAGAGCCTTCTGCAATGGCGACCCACTGTTGTCCAACAATACGCTGGCAAGCAGACGCGCCTGCATAGTAGCTTCCAGATCAGTGGAGTCTCCCAGCAGCCAGGACAGCACTACATGGGTACTGTCGTCGCTTGATTCCCCTTGGCTGGCATCAAAGGCATAGGACTCCTCAAAGTACTGGGGCTCGCTGTAACGCTGTTCATTGGTGACCGCAATATGGCAGTCCAGTTTATCAAAGCGACTCAGGGCGTTCTCTTCAAAGCTGGCCTGATGCTCCACCGCCGGAATATCACCAAAGGTGACAAAAATAGCATTGCTGGGGTGGTAATGGTTTTGGTAAAACGCCTTAAACTGATCGTAGGTCAGATCCGGAATATTGGCCGGCTCACCACCGCTGTTGTAATGATAAGTGCTGGTGGGATACAGGTGCTTGCTCATGGTCTGCCACAGCACCGAGTTAATGGAGCTCATGGCACCTTTCATTTCATTGTAAACCACCCCTTTAAAGGTCAGCTCCGACGTGGCGTCGCTGGCATTAGCAAACTCCAGACGATGGCCCTCCTGGGCAAAATCCAATGGGTCCAGTCGGGCAAAAAATACCGAGTCCAGATACACACCCAGCAGATTGTTAAAGTCCTTTTTATTCTGGCTGGCAAAGGGATAAGCCGTCCAGTCACTGCTGGTAAACGCATTCATAAAGGTGTTGAGCGAACGCCGAATCATCATAAAGAATGGGTCGCGCACCGGGTACTTCTCACTGCCACAGAGCGCCGTATGCTCAAGAATATGGGCCACACCGGTAGAGTCCATAGGCACAGTGCGCAGAGCCACCAAAAAAACATTCTCGCTGTTGTCTGCCGCCAGATGAATATGCTGGGCACCAGTCTCGCGGTGACGAAACTCCTGGTAGCGAACTTTTAATGAGGGGATGTCTTGCTCGCGCAACAACTCAAACGCGGGATGGGCATGGTCAGTCATAGGGAAGCTACAGCTCTGTGGTTACTGGGTTCAATCGAGCCAGCATTCTACTGCAAGTCGCGGGCCGAGGGAATTGGTGACAGGAGTTGCTACGCTTGGTCCAACAACCCCAAAAATGCCACTGCCGCATTAGACAGGCTTCTTTTAGTGTGGTGTATATACCCCAGCTCCCGCTCTATTTTTACCCCCTCAAACGGCATCACATGTAGGTCTCTCACCAGGGTCTCTGGCAGTACGCTCCAGCCCAGTCCCACCTCAACCATAGTGCTTATGGTCTCCAAATAGTTGGTCGACATAGGCGCTTTTAACGGTATCCCTTCCTTCTGAAATAGCTTCTGAATAATCTGCCCGGTGTAGGTATTGATGCCCGGCAAAATAATCGAGTACTCTGCCAGGTCATCTAGCGACGGCTGTTTTATTTTGGCTAGGGGGTGGTCCTGGGCGCAGATAAACCGCAGCGGGTCGTTCCATATTACCTGGCTGTCTATATTGTGCTGCTCTTCTAGGGCTAGGGTAATTACTGCCACCTCAGACTGGCCCTGCAGCACGCGCTCGTAGGCTTTTTCGGAGTCCATAAACTCAATATCCAGGGTTACGCTGGGATACTTTTGGGCAAATTGTTTGAGTACCGGGGGCAGGCGATGCAGGCCCAGGTGGTGGCTAATGGCTAGTCTGAGCGTGCCACTTACTTCACCAGAGAGATCACTAATAGCTTGCAAGGCATTTTCGTACTCCTGAAGTATGCGTTTCACTCTGGGCAGCAGCTCGGTGCCGGCTTCGGTCAGGCTCACCTGGCGGGCAAAGCGATCAAATAGTTTTTTGCCCACCTGGTGCTCCAGCTGGGCTATGCGCTTGCTAATCGCCGACTGGGTTAGGTAAAGCTGCTCGGCGGCTTCCGAAAATGAACCGCAGTGGGCCACGGTAATAAAGGCCTTGATATTCTGATTGTCCATAGTCATTCCCAGAAAGAATGTAAGATATGCGAAATATGAATTTAATTCATCATATGACAGGTTTACAATGGGCGCAACAACGGAATTCTCTGGGAGAGAGTTATGACGGGAAGAACACTTTACGACAAGCTGTGGGACAGCCACCTTGTTAAGCAAAATAGCGATGGCTCATCGCTAATCTATATAGATCGGCACGTGATCCATGAGGTGACCTCACCTCAGGCATTTGAAGGCCTTCGGCTGGCTAATCGAAAGCCCTGGCGTCTGGATACCAATATTGCAACGCCGGACCACAATATCTCCACCGATAAGTCGGAGCGGGATGCTGGTGTGGCGGGCATGACCGACGAGGTGTCGCGGATTCAGGTGCAAACCCTGGATGACAACTGCGACCTCTACGGCATCAAGGAATTTAAGATCAATGAAATGGGGCAGGGCATTGTCCATGTAATGGGCCCGGAGCTGGGCGCCACCATGCCGGGTATGACCGTGGTCTGTGGAGATTCCCACACGGCGACCCATGGTGCGCTGGCCTGTCTGGCCCATGGCATTGGCACCTCTGAGGTTGAACATGTGTTGGCGACCCAGTGTTTGGTGGCCAAAAAGATGAAAAATATGCGTGTGACTGTCGATGGCACAGTGGGCGCTGGTGTGACCCCTAAGGATGTGGTGTTGGCGATTATCGGCAAGATTGGTACTGCCGGTGGAAATGAGCATGCCATTGAATTTGCCGGGTCTGTGTTCCGCGATATGTCGATTGAAGGGCGCATGACCGTTTGTAATATGGCCATTGAAGCCGGTGCCCGAGTGGGCATGGTGGCGGTGGACCAGAAGACCATTGATTACTGCGAAGGGCGCCAGTTTGTGCCCAAGGGCGAGATGTTTGAGCAGGCGGTGGCCTACTGGAATACCCTTACCAGCGATGCTGATGCGGTGTTTGACACTGAGGTGATATTGCACGCCGATGATATTGCGCCTCAGGTGACCTGGGGCACGTCCCCTGAAATGGTGGCGCCAGTCACGGCCTCTGTGCCCAGATTGGATGAGCAGCCCAGTGAAGAGCAGCGCAAAGGTCTTGAGCGAGCATTGGACTATATGGGCCTTGAGGGCGGGCAGGCAATTAATTCCATCAAGGTGGATCGTGTGTTTATTGGCTCTTGCACCAACTCCCGCATTGAAGATATGCGCGCGGCAGCAGCTGTGGCCAAGGGCCGCTTTGTGGCCAGCTCGGTGAAGCAGGTTTTGATTGTGCCGGGGTCCCAGATGGTCAAGGCTCAGGCTGAGGCTGAGGGGCTGGATAAAATCTTTATTGAGGCAGGTATGGACTGGCGGGAGCCGGGCTGTTCTATGTGTCTGGCCATGAATGCGGATAAGTTAGGGGCGGGGGAGCACTGCGCTTCCACGAGCAACCGTAACTTTGAGGGGCGTCAGGGCAATGGCGGTCGCACCCATTTAATGAGTCCGGCAATGGCGGCAGCCGCTGCGGTGGCTGGGCATATTGTTGATGTGCGCGAATTTGTAGGAGGTGATCAATAATGAAAGCATTTACCACACACCGTGGTTTGGTGGGTCCTATGGATCGCGCCAATGTGGACACGGATATGATTATCCCCAAGCAGTTTTTAAAGTCGATCAAGCGCAGTGGCTTTGGCCCCAATCTGTTTGATGAACTGCGTTATATGGATGAGGGTCAGCCGGGCGCTGACTGTTCTAATCGGCCGGTTAATCCAGAGTTTCCGCTCAATTTCCCCCGCTATAAAGGGGCATCTATATTATTGGCGCGCAAAAACTTTGGCTGCGGCTCTAGCCGCGAGCACGCCCCCTGGGCGCTGGAAGACTGCGGCTTTAATGCGGTGATTGCGCCCAGCTATGCAGATATCTTCTACAATAACTGTTTTAAAAATGGTTTATTGCCGGTGATTCTGACTGAAGAGCAGGTGGATGTGCTGTTTAAGGAGATGGAGGCCGAAGAGGGCTACCAGCTATCTATTGATCTGCATACGCAAACAGTGACCACGGACAGCGGCCATGTATTTAGCTTTGAGCTGGATGAATTCCGCAAGGACTGCCTGCTTAATGGGTTGGATGAGATTGGTCTGACGTTGCAAAACGCGGATGACATTAAGGCCTACGAGGCCGAGCGCGCGGCACAGCACCCCTGGGTGTTTGGTGCCATTAAATAAGTAACAGAAAGGGTTTGAAACAATGAAGAAAACAGGATTTATCGGTTGGCGCGGCATGGTTGGATCTGTGCTGATGGACAGAATGCGCGAAGAGAATGACTTTGCCCATATTGAGCCGATCTTCTTTACTACCTCTCAGGCTGGCCAAGCGGGGCCGGATGTGGGTGTGGATATTCCCTTGTTAAAAAGCGCCTTTGATATTGAAGCACTACAGCAGCTGGACATTATTGTGACCTGTCAGGGTGGCGACTACACCAAAGAGGTTTATCCGCAGCTGCGCAATGCTGGCTGGGATGGCTACTGGATTGATGCGGCCTCTGCCCTGCGTATGGAAGACAGCTCTATTATTGTGCTCGACCCGGTCAATATGAATGTGGTCAAGGATGGTCTGGCCAATGGTGTTAAGGACTATATAGGCGGCAACTGCACCGTTAGCCTGATGCTGATGAGCCTGGGCGGGCTGTTTAACGCCAATCTGGTGGAGTGGGCCAGTTCCATGACCTACCAGGCCGCCTCTGGTGCCGGAGCACAGAATATGCGCGAGCTGATCAACCAAATGGGGGTGATTAAGGACTCTGCCGCTGACAATCTGGCCAATCCGTCCTCGGCAATTCTGGATATCGACCGTCAGGTAACAGATACCCTGAGGTCCGATAGTTTCCCAGTGGACAACTGGGGTTACCCTCTGGCGGGCAGCCTGTTGCCCTACATTGATTCTCAGCTGGACAATGGTCAGAGCCGTGAAGAGTGGAAGAATCAGGCCGAGGCCAACAAAATTCTTAACCGCGAGGGCAATCCTATCCCCCTGGATGGCCTCTGTGTGCGAGTCGGCGCCATGCGCTGCCACAGTCAGGCGCTGACTATCAAGCTGAGTCAGGATGTGCCCATGGATGAAATTGAGTCCATGTTGGCGGAGGCCAATCAGTGGGCCAGAGTGATTGCCAATGATAAAGACGCCTCTGTTGCGCACCTGACCCCAGCAGCTGTGACCGGTGGTCTGGATGTGCCGGTTGGGCGTCTGCGCAAAATGAATATGGGTGAGCAGTACCTGTCTGCCTTTACTGTGGGTGACCAGTTGCTCTGGGGTGCGGCGGAACCCCTGCGTCGCATGCTGAGGATTGTGATCGAAGACTAGTTTCCGGCGATATTTTTTGCTTTAAAAGGGTTGAGCATTCTATTACTCTACCGCCACGGCGTTTTGTTGATACCATGCTTGGCCCTTTTTTGTGGGTTTTAAGCCTTAATTGACTAAATATGGCCTTTTTAGGCTAAGTTTCGCTACAATATTTCGTCGCTAATTCTCAGGCACCCAGCAGCTGTTTTAAAAATCCTGGTATCAGGTTGTTGTATAAGAATTGCTGGATTGTTCAAGCACTGTGCACAACAGGAAATACTTATGACAATCAGGACATGGTCGATCAAACTGGCAGCCGGATCTGCTCTGGCCGCGTTACTCTACACCAGCGCCGCCATTGCCGTTGGCTTTGGAGAAATTGCACTCAAGTCAGCGCTCAATGAACCGCTCAATGCAGAGATCGAGCTGACCAATGTCGATGATATTGACGACAGCATGCTGCTGGTCAAGCTTGCCTCTCCCCAGGCCTTTACCCAGGCCGGTGTTAGCCGCGACTTTTACCTTACTGCCCTGGACTTTGCGGTGGGCAAAAATGCCGCCGGCGCCACCATTGTGCGAGTCACTACCAAACAGCCGGTTGTTGAACCCTATCTGGATTTTCTGGTGCAGCTGGAATGGCCCTCAGGTCGCCTGGTGCGGGAATATACCCTGTTACTCGATCTGCCTGTCTACTCCGAAGGCCAGGTTGCCCCTGCGCCGGTTAGCAAAGCGGTCTCTGGATCTGCCCCCAAAGCAGCTGCCGGCAAACAAACGCTTTCCGGTGATCAGCACAGGGTGGTGGTTGGCGACACATTGTGGAATGTCTCCAAACGGCTGCGCCCTAGGGGCCTGACCATTCTGCAAACCATGGATGCCCTGTACAGCCAGAATCCCAGTGCCTTTGTGAATGGCGATGCCAATCGCATGCAAGAGGGAGCGATTTTACGCCTGCCTTCCAAGACCGAGATCGGTGAAGAAGCGGGAGATATTGTTGCCAGCCAGATTGGGTTGGTTGCGCCTGCTGCCGAGGAGCTTGCTACTCAAGAGCCCGCTATTGAAGAGCTTGTTAGTGACCAGCAAGCAGAGGAACTATTCGCCGTAGATGAGCTGTTCCCGGAGTTAGACAGCAGTGCTGACCAGCAGGAGTCCGGTGGCGTTCTGGAATTGATTACCGCCTACGATGCATCTGAAGCCACCGAGCTGGCCATTGCCGGTGACGGGCTGGAGTCTGAGGAAGGTCAGTTTCCTGAAGGGCCGTCAGAGGATGCCGATACCGCTGTGGCAGCTGAGGTTGACCAGGTAGACCAGCTAAATTCTGAGCTGGTGGTGACCCAGGATGAAATGAGCAAAACCCAGCTGGAAAATAACGAGCTGCGCGAGCGCATGGCTCTGCTGGAGGCTCAGGTCGACACCATGGAAACCCTGGTAGATGTTGCCGAAGAGCAGGAGGCCGCTGTGCCCCCTGTGGCAAAAGCCAGCCCAGTTGAAGACTTTCAAGCCCAGTTAAAGGAGCAGCCCTGGTACCTGTGGTTGGGTTTAGGGGTGATTATTCTGGTTCTAGTCATGCTGCTGCGCAGAACCTCCAAAACTAGCCCGGACGATTCCGAGCAGCTGGACGAGAGTGCCGCAGGCGCTGGTTATCAGGACTATGATAACGGTACATCTGTGGATACAGGCGCCAATCTGCTGGTCGATGAGCTGGATGGTCTGGAGCTTGATCCGGAAGATAATCTGTTTGACGAGACCGACAAAGAAATCTTTGCCGAAGAGGATGCGGATGTCAGCCCGGAGATTTTTGATTCCATGGTTGAAGCCACTGCAGAGGCTGAAGTGTATCTGTCCCTGGGCAATATCGATCAGGCCATAGAGATTTTGCAGAAAGCCCGCGACGCCGATGCTGCCGACACCGCCAGCCGCCTCAAGCTGATGGAAGTGTTGTTTAGGGAAGGTCGCCGGGACGAGTTAAAGCCGATTTTCCTCGAGATTGAATTGACCGGCGATGAAGTTGCCACATCTATGGCCTCGGTGATTCTGGGGCCTGAAGAGCAAAAGCCCTTAGAAGAGTCCGAGCCAGAGTCCGAACCCTCGACGAACCAAGAAGCTTCAGGGGAGCAGGAGCCTTCAGCGTCTCTTAACGAAGATCCTGAGCCAGAGTCCGAACCCTCGATGAATCAAGAAGCTTCAGAGGAACAGGAGCCTTCAGCGTCTCCTAACGAAGATCCTGAACCAGAGTCCGAACCCTCGACGGATCAAGAAGCTTCAGAAGAACACGAGCCCTCAGCTCCTATTAA
>JABJOY010000087.1 GCA_018664075.1 Porticoccaceae bacterium
ATGCGGATGGCCGCTGGAGCCTGGTAGGGGCTGATGGTGAATGTTGTTTTGCCAGTGAAAGCCTGGTGATTGCCAATGCCTATGGCTGCGAGCAATTTGAACAAACCAGATTTTTGCCTGTGACTCAGTTGCGCGGGCAAATTAGTGAACTACAGGCAAATGCATCAACCTGCGCCCTTAAAACCGTTATCTGTGGCGCTGGCTATATCACCCCTGAACACAATGGTCAGCACAGCTTTGGGGCAACCTATAATAAAGGGGTTTTTACCACTCAGGTACGCCGCGAAGATCATCAGGTAAATCTCGATCATATGTCTGCCACAGACATGGGCCTGGCTAGCGCCATAGGACCGCAAGATGTGGATATTATGGTCGGGCGCGCCAACTATAGATGCACCACCAAAGATTACCTGCCAATTGTTGGGGCCGTGCCTGATGTACCACAGCTGATGGAAGACTACGCCATTCTGCGCAACGATGCCCGAGCCCGGGTATCAACGCCTGGCAGCTATCTGCCCAACCTCTATATCAATTGCGGCATGGGTTCGCGGGGGCTCAGTTACGCGCCTTTAACAGCTGAGATTTTAGCCTGTGACATTGCCGGAGAAACCTCTGGCCTGGAGCAGGACTTGCGTCTGGCCATGCATCCGGCGCGATTTATTATTAGAGATCTAAAAAAGAAACGTATTTGATCAACAGCCTACCTACCTGGCCTCAAGGCCCTGCCGATACATATCAGCACTGGCGTCGGGCTCACCCAAAATATCCAGCACCTCGGCTAACTCAAGATAGATTTGAGGGCGAGGATCGATTGTAATAGCAGTACTCAGATAGTCCCTGGCCTTGCCCATAAATTCCAGACGCCTGCAGATGCGGCCCAGAGCCAACAGCAGGTCGGCATCTTCACTGTGGCTGGGTAGCCATTTCTCGGCCATCGCCAACTGTTTTTCCGGGGTGGCAATCGGCAATGTACCAAACCGCTCTATAAGATCTGGATGCCAATGGTTGTTGAGAGTCTTGCTGAGCAATGGCAGCAGCTTGTCCGTGGCCTCGATTTGGGCCAGTGCATCGGCAAAGGGTGCAACTAACTCTGGCGTCTTGCGCAGGGCCTTGGGCACCAGCTCCCACAGTTCGGCCAGTTGATTGTACTGTTCGGTTTTATTTAAATCTGAGCTGGCAACGAAGTCAGTGAACAAACCTGAATAAACCTCTATTTCCACAGCGGCGGCACCCTGCTTGGGCAGAGCTCCATAATGCTTAAAATCCCTAAGTAGCTTCTGGGCTGAGTTCCAGTCGCGCTGCACAGAGTAAATATCCATCAGCTGCCGTAAAACCCCCGTATCAGTGGGTCTGTCGCGATGCAGAGTCTGTACTAGCCGCAATGCCTGAGGGAGCTGTTGGTTGCGCACCAGCAGTTCAATCTCTGCCTTGATTGCGGCTGTTTCGGCTTTTGGGTGGCTGTCTTTTAGGCGCTGCAAGAGTTCATTGGCTCTGTCAATGTCCCGATTATTGGCCGCTGCCTGGGCAGCAAATAATAAATTCACCTGCGACATAGATGACAGTTGTGCCGAGCTTGCGAGCATTTCGCTGGCTTTGGGCCAATCCTGATCCGCATATAGCAGCAGCCCCTGAGCGGTTTTACCAAGCTGTTTGGCATTGCGCCGGGAATTCCACCAGCGGCTAAATCCCCCTGCGGAGATCACCCATCGAGTTATGAGCAATAACCACAGCAGTACAAAGGTAATTAGGATTAACAGCAATCCGGCAACCCACAGACTCATCTCTACGCTAGTATTGGCAAAACCAATCAGCACATAGCCTGTCCCATTCTGCATAAGCCACACCAATGTGGCGCCAACCAGCAATGCCAGCACTAATACCAGCAATAGCTTTCTCATGGCTGTGCCTCCTCAGTACTGATGGTAAGTTGACTGCTGTGTCGCTGTTGCACCAGCGCCTCAAGGGCTGAGACTGAGTCTTGAATCTGAGGTAATTGCCTTACTATCCGGGTCTGGGCAAGCTTATCCAGCCGTTGTTGCAGAGCCTGCACCTGCTCACCTGACTGAAAGTGCTGGCCAAGATCACTGGCTATCTGATCTAGGCAATAACTATAAATATTCTGCTGTCCGCGCAGCACTGCAGTCTGAGTCTGCTGAAATAGCACAGCAAGATTGTGCCGCACAATGGCCTGGTCGCCGGGCAGCATCAGGGGAGCAACGGGCCGGTCATGCTGGCGAATTCGCACCAGCTGGCTGAGGCTTTCACCGAGATAGTCGAGCAATGTAGAAGTAGAAACTTCTTTGGACTCTGAATCATCAATGACCTCCTCTGGCGTGGAAACCAGCTTAATCATTGGCAGCCGCTCAATATTGTCCGCCAGTGCCACCAGCTCAAGAAAAACACCTTCTATATCCACATTAACCGCTTGCCCCACAGCATTGAGATCTCTGGCTAATATATCTCGCACCTTATCAAGGTCTGCATTTTCCATGGGGCGCAAAATAGCGTCGGCATCTTCTAACAGAGCCAGTGGGATTTTATTGCTATGCTCGATTTGCAGGTGCCTGCTGGCTAGACGAGTCAGGTGCAAAGCTTCTGCGAGCATCAGATCTTCAGGGGTGGTCGAACTGAGCTCCAGAACCTGTTTGCCCTGAGCTTCGACAATCCTGTGCAAATTAGCCACCTGTTTATCCAACTCTGTCAGGGCCTGAGCCTGTTCCATCAGCTGCGCATCATGGCGATTATCGTTTTTCTGCAGGGCTCCAATAGCATCAGACAAATCTGTGAGCTGAACCTGAATGCCTTTTCTGTCGTGCTGCCAGTAAAACTGTACTGCCAGAACAGCGGCAATCAACAAAGCTGTAACAATCAGCCAGCCAAACACTTTGGCAAGTGGCCATTTCCGCTTGGATTGCTGACTGGAGGGCTGGGGCTTTGCTGCCTTGCTCTGCTCGGCGGTTTCTTGCTTGGCTGTCGGTTTCGTTTTCTCGGTCACGATCTGCCCTCTATTGCTGACTCTTTAATAGCAAAAGCTTAGCTTATTTTGTGTTGCTGGAAAATGTCTTTTCAGGTTACACCAGTGCCAGTTGCACAGCCCTGAACATAGACTCAGGCAGAGCATTATCGGCCACTGATATATGGTTGTAGCCCAATTCACGGCCCATTGCAGCAACCCGCTCACTAGGCACAACTAGGCGCGCATCAATAGCGGCGGCTGGCCCCATGGCCTGTAGCAATTCCCCACTGTGAGCAACCAGACACAGATACTGTTGCGATTGAGCCTGAGCCAGACTGAGGGGATCAACAACCCGTCGATACAGATCACAGTAACTGACTGTTGCTCCCCTGCTGATCAAAGTATCAGCCAATGTGGTGCGGCCACCAGCGCCGCGGAAGATAATCACAGATTGATTGTCCAAACTTTGCAGCTGCGGCATTTCCTCCAGCAGCCCTTCGGTATTTTGCTGGTGCTCGGGACAGAGTACAGTGCAGCCGTAATCGCGAAGTATTTCACCAGTCTGCTGACCCACGGCAAACATCTGCACATCGGGCAACATGGGCCAGTATTGATCCAGCCATTGAATCCCCTGCTCGGCGGCATTGGCGCTAATAAAAATAGCATGATCAAACTGGGCAAACTGGAGTATTAGCTCTCTGATGTGCTCAACTTCATCTGCGGGCTCTGTCACCGGCACAATGCGCATAATCGGGTTGTAGCTATAGCTGATGCCGGCTCTGTGCAAAAGCTGTAGAAAAGCATCCTGTTCGCGCAGTGGCCGAACCACCAGCACCGACTTGTTGGCTGGAGGATTAGCTGCCATATACCTCAGCCAAAATTTCACCTGCACCTGCCGCGAGTAACGTCTCAGCCAATTGCACGCCTAGCTGCTCTGCGTTTTCTACCTGACCACAAATCTCCGCGCGCAATATATTGGTGCCGTCGACACTGCCCACCAGACCGCGCAGAAACAGATTTTGACCATCGGCATCCAGTTCAGCAAAACAGGCGATAGGCACCTGACAGCCCCCCTGTAGATGACGGTTAACTGCCCGTTCAGCCAGCACACAATGGGCTGTATTAATATGATGCAACGGTGCCAGCAGGTCGCGAACAGCCTGGCTATCACTGCGACATTCAATACCAACAGCGCCCTGCCCTCCTGCAGGCAGAGATAATTCTGCCGCCAGACGACTGCTGATTCTGTGTTCCATCTGCAAGCGAATCAGTCCTGCACTGGCAAGAATAATACCGTCGTACTCACCACTATCCAGCTTGCCCAGTCTGGTGTTGACATTGCCCCGCAGCTCTTTGATTTGCAGGGTCGGAAATCTGGCCTGAATCTGCGACTGGCGACGGAGGCTGGAGGTGCCTACTATCGCGCCATCTGGCAACTGCTCAATCGTTTGATAATTATTCGACACAAAGGCATCCAATGGGTCCTCGCGCTCGCAGATTACTGCCAACTCAAGACCTTCGGGAAATTCCATAGGGACATCTTTCATTGAGTGCACAGCAATATCTGCCCTGCCTTCAAGCATGGCCACTTCAAGCTCTTTTACAAACAAGCCTTTGCCGCCAACTTTTGATAATGGAGTATCCAGCAATATGTCGCCTTTGGTACTCATAGGCAACAGCTCAACTTCAAGTCCAGGATGACAGGCAATCAACTGCGCCTTGACATATTCTGCCTGCCAGAGCGCCAGAGCGCTTTTTCTTGTCGCTATACGAAGGGTTTGAGTCACGAATAAAACCTGCTGCTAAATATTTCTCGCCATTATCAACCATTTGGCGGTCTTTGTCAGAGCAGCGGCATTAATTGACGCAAATAGGATACCCGGCGGCGACTCACTGTGGGCCGCGAATCCAATCCTTTAATAACCACCGTCATATGATCGTCGACAGGCTCAAGTTTATCGATGGCACTCATTGCCACCAATGCATTGCGATGGATCTTAACAAACAGCCCGCTAAACTCAGTCATTAAACTCTTAAGAGAATCATTGATCGTTACTGTACGGTCCGGCAAATGGGCCACCACATATTTATGCGCGGCACGGAACAACAAAACTTCGGCTACCGGAATCTTTTCTATACCTTGATAAGAATAAACATAAAGGTGAGTTCGCGGCGCACCACTGGCTTCTCTGCGGCGCTTGTGGACCATTCGACAAGCACCGAGAATCGATGCGGCCATATCCTCGGAGTTGATCAGGCGCATGTTGAATGAGTCTTTTCTGGATATGACTTCAGGCATGGGATTGAAGCCATCAAAGGAAGGACAAAATATCAACACAGGCATCAAATCCATCTGATGCACCAAGTCAGTAATCCAAACCTTATCCATGTTGGAAACCGACAGATTTATAATCAGGATATCCGGGGGCGACTGCCGAGAAACCACCAAGGCATCAGCACCAGTGGAGGCAATCCCCAAAACCTCGATATTTTTCATTGTTACCAGCAGGTGTTCAATGCGGATACCGGCCAACAGCTCGTTATCGACAATCAATACCCTTATCATAGTCATCCATTCCATTTGGCCATATTTCTTCCTTAGAGCTTATTATGGTCGCTGGAAGCGGTAACTTCTACCCACCAACCCCCAGTATTAGCTATAATTCCTCCCGCCATCACTAACTGAGCAACCCCAGATGAACAACTCCGATAAAAAACCACCTGCCGATAAAACCAACCAAGCCTGGGGCGGCCGTTTTAATGAGCCTGTTGATACATTTGTCGCTCGATTTACTGCATCAGTTGGTTTTGATCACAGGCTGGCACAACAAGATATTCAGGGCTCATTGGCCCATGCAAAAATGCTTAACAGTACCGGAGTGCTCACCGCGGAAGAATTAGAACTTATCAACAGCGGCTTGCAGCAGATCGCAGCAGAAATTGAGGCTGGTAATTTTAACTGGTCAATTGCTCTGGAAGATGTGCATATGAATATTGAGGCTGCACTGACGGAACGCATCGGCATTGTAGGCAAGAAATTACATACCGGGCGGTCGAGAAATGATCAGGTTGCCACAGATATCCGCCTCTGGTTGCGAGACCAGATTGACGCCATCAAACCAATGTTTAGCAAGCTACAGGAAGGCATGATTGCACTTGCCGCCGCGGAAGCAGATACTATTATGCCAGGGTTTACCCACCTTCAAACTGCCCAACCAGTGACCTTTGGTCATCACCTGCTGGCCTGGAATGAAATGCTGGAAAGAGATTACGGTCGTCTGCTGGACTGCCGCGCCAGACTTAATCAGAGCCCATTGGGTGCCGCGGCTCTGGCAGGTACAACCTATCCGATAAATCGCGAATTTACCGCCTCTGAACTGGGCTTTACCAAGCCTACAGAAAACTCTCTGGACTCTGTCAGCGATCGCGATTTCGCCATAGAATTCTGCGCCTTCGCCAGTATTCTGATGACTCATATGTCGCGCATGTCGGAAGAGCTGGTGTTGTGGACCTCGGCTCAGTTTCAGTTTGTTAATCTGCCCGACCGCTTCTGCACTGGCTCGTCGATTATGCCGCAGAAGAAAAACCCTGATGTACCGGAACTGGTGCGCGGCAAGACTGGCCGTGTAAACGGCTACCTCATCGCGCTATTAACCTTGATGAAGTCTCAGCCTCTGGCCTACAACAAAGATAATCAGGAAGACAAAGAGCCGCTATTTGACACGGTTGATACAGTCAGTGACTGCCTGCGCGCCTTTGGCGATATGATCCCTGCGATCGAGACCAACAAGGCCTCTATGTACGAAGCTGCGCGCCGTGGATTCTCTACGGCAACAGATTTGGCAGACTACCTGGTGGGCAAAGGTATCGCCTTCCGTGACTCCCATGAAATTGTCGGAAAATCCGTGGCCTATGGGATCGCTGAAAATAAAGATCTGTCACAGATGGGCCTTGAAGAGCTACAGCAGTTCTCTGAGCTAATCACCGAAGATGTTTTTGATGTACTGACTCTGGAAGGCTCAGTTGCGGCGCGCAATCATATTGGCGGCACTGCACCAGATCAGGTAAGAGCTGCCGCTGACCGGGCTCTGCAGCAGGTTAGAAGTCGAAGCTAACCTGCTCTCCGGACTGCACAGTACAGGCCTCGGCAAGCATGGTGGATAACGGCTCTGCGGTTACCGTATTGCGCCAGGCTAGATCTTCAGCCCCATTCTCTGCCTGCAGGCGAAAGTGAAAGCCCCCGGAGCGGGCGGCCAACCATATTTCACCCATGGCTGGCTGGCGGGACAATATGATCTGCGAGCCATTGGCCTCACAGGTAATTGTCAGCATTCCGGCGCTGTTTTCGTAATCTAAATCTGCACCGCTGTGGTCTATGCTCTCCTCTATGGAGAACATTAACTCATCAACGATCTGGTTAAACTCGGCTTCATTCATTGTCTGGCTTCCAAATATTGTCGGTGCAGTATAATTGTTTGGTCGTGATCTGCCAGTGCCGCTATACTTAGAGCTTTTGCGGTGGTTCTTTATGCTTCGCCAACTTACCCAGATCTTTTTAACTGCAGTGCTGCTCGGCGGCCTTATCAGCTGTGGCAATACAGGTGATCTGTATCTCCCCCAGGACGAGACTGCGACTCAACAATCAAATACAGAATCTCAGTAAATTATGCACAGTACAGTTACCAGAAATAATCACAGCCTGTTCATGGAAGGCGTGGCACTGAATGATGTAGCCGATCAATTTGGTACCCCCTGCTATGTCTATAGCAAAGACGCGCTCAGCCAGAACTTTATGGCCTATAAGAATGCCCTTGGCGACAGGGATCATTTGATCTGTTACGCAGTGAAGTCAAACTCTAATATTGCTGTGCTGCAAACTCTGGCTAATCTGGGTGCCGGTTTTGATATTGTCTCTGTTGGCGAGCTGGAGAGAGTGCTATTGGCCGGTGGTGATCCTAGCAAAATCGTTTTTTCCGGGGTGGCTAAAACCGCTGCGGAAATGGCTCGCGCGCTGCGGCTGGGCATTCATTGTTTTAATGTGGAATCAGAGGCCGAGCTCGAACTATTAAATATCACTGCAGCTGAGCAGAATTTGATCGCTCCGGTGTCCATGCGAGTTAATCCGGATGTTGATGCCAAAACCCACCCCTATATCTCAACCGGGTTAAAAGAGAATAAATTTGGTATTGATATTAATCTAGCACCAGAGATCTACCAGCGTGCGGCACAGATGGATAATATCAATCTAGTGGGTGTGGATTACCATATTGGCTCCCAGCTAACCGATATCAAGCCCTTTATTGATGCCATGGATCGCCTGCTGCTACTGGTCGATCAGCTCAACAATGCCGGCATCCAGCTGCAACATATAGATATTGGTGGCGGTCTTGGCGTGCGCTATCAAAATGAAGATGCTCCCTCAGTTGCTGACTATATGGCCAAACTGCTGCCCCGCCTTGAGGGCAGGCATGAGACCCTGGTAATGGAACCGGGGCGCTCTTTGACAGCCAATGCAGGTGTGCTGCTAATGCAGGTGCAGTTTATCAAGAGCAATGGCGCCAAGAATTTCGCCATTGTAGATGCAGCTATGAACGATATGCTGCGTCCGGCTCTTTATCAGGCCTGGATGGATATTCAACCTCTGGGGCTTAACGCTCGGGCAGAAGAAAAATCCTATGATGTTGTAGGCCCTGTCTGTGAGACTGGCGATTTTCTGGCTAAGGATCGATCCATGGCTATCGCCGCCGGCGACCGGCTCTGCCTTTTTTCTGCCGGCGCCTACGGCTTTGTCATGAGTTCCAACTATAATAGTCGTCCCAGGGCGGCAGAAATTATGGTGGATGGCGATCAGTCCTATGTTATCCGCGCCCGCGAAACCATTGCAGATCTCACCCTGGGCGAGCAGCTGTTGCCCGACAGTAACTAGGTCCAACCATATATGTTGATGAAATTTACCAAAATGCATGGCTTAGGCAACGACTTCGTTGTTATTGATGCTGTGACTCAAAATGTCCGTGTTACCGGGTCGATGGTTCGACGTCTGGCCAACCGCACTTTGGGTATTGGTTGTGATCAAGTATTGGTTATTGAGCCACCGACAGAGGAAGATATAGACTTCAACTACCGTATCTTTAATCAGGATGGCGGCGAAGTGGAGCAGTGCGGCAATGGAGCTCGATGCCTGGCTCGCTATGTTTATGATCGCCAGCTAACCGGCAAAAATCCGATTCTGGTTAAAACCAAAAACCGCGTTATGACCATGCATCTGGAAGCCAATAAACTAGTCAGGGTCGATATGGGCATCCCCCAGCTGGATCCGGCACAGATCCCCTTTCAAGCTGAGGGGCCAGCTGCTCGTTATGACATTGACGTAGCTGGTGAAACATATCAAGTGGCGGCGGTCTCCATGGGCAACCCCCATACCCTGCTGCAGGTCGACGATGTGGATACTGCACCAGTCGAAACCCTGGGGCCAGCACTTGAATGTCACAGCAGATTCCCCAATCGAGTGAATGTGGGTTTTATGCAAATTGTCGATCGCAATACCATTAAGTTGCGGGTGTTTGAGCGCGGCGTCGGTGAAACTCAGGCTTGCGGGTCTGGGGCCTGTGCTGCAGCAGTAGCAGCTATACAGCAGGAACTGGTAGACTCTTCGGTGACTGTTCAGCTCAGTGGCGGTGACCTGAACATCCAATGGCAGGGGGAAAATAAACCCCTTTTAATGACTGGGCCAGCAGTCAGTGTTTTTCATGGGCGAGTACGAATATGAGCGAAGAACAGCAGATTGATTCCAGGGAAGAGATCGTAAGAGAATTTCTTAGCCAGAACCCGGGGTTTCTGGACGACAATCCAGATATTCTGGAAATGCTTGAGCTGCCCCATAATACCGGTAGCGCGGTGTCTCTGGTGGAACGTCAGGTGGGTATTATGCGCGACCGCAATAAAGAAATGCGCGGCCGCCTCGACAATATGCTGACAACAGCCCATGACAATGACCTGCTATTTGAAAAAACCAAGCGTCTGGTGCTGAATTTACTGGAAGCCAAAAATCTACCCGCCATGGTAGAGACTCTCTATGACAGTCTCGGCAAAGATTTTGCCATTAGCTATTACAGCCTGATATTGCTGGGCGACAAAAAAGAATTACCAAAAACCATGGCTCGGGTTGCCAGTATTGAAAAGGCCAATGAACAGGTCAATACATTACTTAGCTCTAACCGTGCGGTGTGCGGTGTGCTGCGTGAGGAAGAGATGACTTTTCTGTTTGGGGAAAAGGGGCTGCAGGTTGGTTCTGTGGCCGCCGTGCCACTGCGCTATAACAATCTCTACGGCATTCTCGCCGTGGGCAATGCCGACCCCAACTTCTACAAAAGCAGCATGGGAACATTATTTTTAAGCTATATCGCTGAAGTGTTAAACCGGATTCTGCCTGCGCACCTAAAATAACCCACCGGCATCAATTAGCGGCCAGTTGGGCGCTTCTTCTTGGCAGCTCCCGATGATTTCTTCTTGGCGCCAGCCTTACCTCGCTTGGAGGCTGTTTTACCTTTGGCAGTTTTCTTTTTTGCTGCGGATTTACCACGACTCTTACGCTTTTTCTCGTGCTCAGAGGCCAACTCAGCCGCCCTGGCCGAGACCTTCACTTTCTTGCCAGGTTTGTTACCTTTGTCCATAACTTTGGCTGGGGAGTTATCCGCCAATTCAAAGTCGATTTTGCGCTCTTCCAGATTAACCCGCACCACATTGACTTGCAGTTTTTGACCCAGACGGAATATTCGCCCGGTGCGCTCTCCCACCATGCGGTGATGTGAGGCCTCGTGATAATAATAATCTTTAGGCAGCCCGGTGACATGGATCAACCCCTCAACATAGAGGTCGTCGAGCATCACAAACAGTCCAAACCCAGTGACGGCACTCACCACACCGGCATACTGCTCACCAACATGATCCATCAGATATTCACATTTTAGCCAGTTGACCACATCTCTGGTGGCCTCATCAGCACGGCGCTCAGTGACTGATAAATGCTCACCGACTTCAGCCAGGCGGCCCAATTCATACGGATAAATAATCTGAGTATCAAGCACAGCTGCGCCTTCAACGCGGCGCACACTAGATACCTTTTTCTTGCTTCTAATCAGACTGCGAATCGCTCTGTGTACCAGCAAATCCGCGTAGCGTCGAATAGGTGAGGTGAAATGACTGTAGGCTTCAAAGGCAAGACCAAAATGTCCGAGGTTCTCAGGCTGATACATAGCCTGACTCATTGAACGCAGCATGACGGACTGAATCACTGTAGCATCATCGCGACCTTTAACTGCGCGCAGTACGCGCTGATAGTCCTCAGGCTGTGGATCATCACCTCCCCCAAGGCCAATTCCAAGCTCACCGAGAAAATCTCGTACCGACGCCAGGCGCTCTTCACTGGGCCCCTCATGGACTCGATAGAGTGCAGGAATTTTAGCTTTTTCAAGGAATTGCGCTGAACAGACATTGGCGCAGAGCATACATTCTTCAATCAGCCGGTGAGCTTCGGTGCGGTCTACTGGAATAATCTGACTGATCTTGCGCTGACTATCAAATAGAATACGGGTTTCCTGACTGTCAAAGTCAATGGCACCGCGCTTGGCTCTGCGCCTGTGCAGTACCTTGTAGAGGTCGTGCAACGCATCAACCTGGGGCAGTATGGCGGCGAACTGCTTGCGCACACCGGAGGTCTCCTGCTGCTCTTTGTCAGCAAGAATGTGGGCAACCTGAGTGTAGGTCATTCTGGCGTGAGAATGCATCACTGCTTCGTAAAACTGATAGCGGCCAATCTCCCCTTCAGGGCTAATCTGCATTTCACAGACCATGCACAGTCGATCTTCAGCCGGATTCAACGAACAGAGCCCGTTGGACAATTTCTCCGGTAGCATGGGCACCACATGATTGGGGAAATATACCGAATTGCCCCGCTCAAACGCCTCTGCATCCAGAGCAGAGCCCACAGTGACATAATGGGAGACATCTGCAATGGCAACAATTAGTCTCCAGCCACCACGAGGCTTGGGTTCACAGTAAACCGCATCATCAAAGTCCCGTGCATCTTCCCCGTCAATGGTAATGAGTGGAGTATCTCTCAAATCTACACGCAGTTCTTTATCCTGTACCTGATCGGGAATCGCCGCAGTTTCAGCGATCACCTCGTCATTCCACTGGTGCGGGATACCATAGTTGCGGATCGACATATCGATCTCCAGCCCTGGATCCAGATGCTCACCCAGCACCTCGGCAATATGACCCATTGGCAGGCTATTCCTGGATGGGGGCTCAACAATATCGACCACCACAATCTGACCAGACTCGGCTTTAAGCAGTCGATCTGCGGGAATCAAAATATCTTGGCTGATACGGGGGTTGTCCGGGCGCACAAAACTGATACCACTCTCCAGGAAATAGCGCCCAACCAGCTGTGTGGTCTTGCGCTCAACCACATCCACAAGGCTGCCATCGGGCCGGCCGCGCCGATCCCATCCCGCTATCCTCACCAACACGATATCGCCATCAAAGACACGACGCATCTGGGCGCTGGAGAGGTAAATATCCTGACCCTCACTGAACAAAGGTGAGACAAAGCCATAGCCCTCCGGGTGGCCAATCACTCGGCCTTTAACCAGGTTGAGCTTATCCAGAGTGCCGTAGCCACCGCGACGGTTGCGCGCTACCTGCCCATCTCGCTCCATGGCCCTCAGGCGCCTGCGCATTGCCTCAAGCTGGTCATCATCATTGAGATTCAGTGCCACACAAATCTCTTCATGGGTCAGAGGCCCAACACTCTCGCTTAGATAATCGAGAACAAACTCACGACTGGGAATAGGCCGAGAATAATTGGCAGCTTCACGGCTGGCAAAGGGATCTGATGACTTGGATTTTTTAGACATATTTTCCGGGGAGGCTATTTCTTTGAGACAGTCTATGACCTATTGAGGCGGGAGTACAACTAATTATCGCTGGCGCTGCCGACAGGCCTGAGATAAGTGCCGGCCCAATAAATACCGCCCATAAAAAAAGCCTCGAATAATCGAGGCTTAGGATTGCTTGGGGTTGCCGCACTAAATCTAAAGATTGACTCGCGCCGTCCGTGGCGCACGACTTCCAAGTCGTCTATACCGCACAACTGGTAGCAAACGAAATCTAACAACTGATGTACCGAGCGCCTGTCCTTTGTAGTCAACTCCCTGTCGACTGTGCTCTGCAAACATCCTGTTTATCAGTGTTACCTTCTTACAGCAGTGTAGGTCTGTGTATTTTTACCAGTAAAGTCCCTGTTAAAGCTTCATGCCAAGGAGTCAATGCTAGGGTATAAGTTAAGGCATTAAATGAAAGAAAGAAATTACACTGACGAGTTAGTACTTAAGTATTAGTTAGCTGAGGGCCTGAAAAACCTGGCTAAGCGTCAAAAAAGTCACTGATATGCTGGCGAATAAAGGCAACTTTTTTGAGGTTTTCATCCACATCCAATGTGCCGTAAGTCGCTCTAAACTCAAGCACTAACTCCCGCAGCTCCGACATGCCATAAAGCCCGCAAAGCCCCATAAGATCGTGGATTATCTGACGCAGACTGCTGCGCTCGGAGGAGCTTAACTGCTGCTCAAGCTTGTCCAGATTTTCATAGAGTGCAGATTTTAGCTCTTCCACAGGAATGACTGAGGCAAGCAACCCTCCCTCGCTCTCCTCGAGGACGCCCCTCTGGTCGCTGAGGGCTTCCAGAATGGCATTGACCAGATCTATTTCATTGATTGGTTTGGGCTGTACCGTCAATGCTCCGGCAGACAGCATTCTCTGCTGTTCCGCCTGGGTGATATCTGCGGTCAAGCCGATAATGGGCGGGCTCTCTCCAGACTGCTGCATAATACTTTCACAGGCGGTAACCCCATCCACCACGGGCATATGTAGATCCATCAACACCACATCCACATGTAACTTATCAGCTATCTCAATTGCCTCTAAACCATTGTTGGCAACCATGCAGGTGGCGCCATAGCCCTTGAGCAATCTAACAATCAGTTTTTGATTAAAGGGATTATCTTCAGCCAGTAAAATTATCAGCCCGGACAGGACTTGCTGAGAAATTGCCAACTGCCCTGCTTCAACAGCAGCTTCCTGGTCAGCATCTGCAGCTGCCAAACAGCAGGTGAAGCTTATATTAGAGCCCTTGGCTTCCGAACTATCAATGCTCACATCACCACCCATTCGCTGGGCGAGACGCTTACTGATCGAGAGCCCCAGACCAGTTCCACCAAAGCGGCGATTAATCGATGTATCCTCTTGAGCGAATGGATCAAACAGGCTGCCAATCTTATCCTGAGCAATCCCTTTTCCTGAGTCTGCTACCAAACATCGTAAGTTGACGGTCCCTGCTTCAATGGATAGACAAGAAATTTTTACACTGACAAATCCGCTGTCAGTAAATTTAATCGCATTGCTAATAAGGTTGCTCATGATCTGAGCCAACCGCACCGGGTCACCGCTCAATTTGGCGGGCACATTCGGATCAATCTCATAGGAGAACTCTAAATGCTTTTCCTCGGCTCGAGGTCGGTGAATGGCAATAAGGTCTGCGACCCATTCAATCAGATCAAAGTTGATATTCTCCAGAGTAAAGCCGCCGGAATGGGCTTTGGAAAACTCCAGAATATCGTCAATCATTGTCAGTAGCATGGTCGAAGAACGTTCGATTACGCGCCTGTGCTCATCGCGCTTACTGTCATCAGACTCTGAAGACAATAACTTAGAAAACCCGATCACTGCGGTCAATGGGGTGCGCAGTTCATGACTCATTCTGGCAAGGAACTGATCCTGAGCTTCCATGGCCTCTTCCAGCTCTATCAGAGTAATCTGTAACTGCGCGGTAGCTCGGGCAATTTCGCTCTGCATACGCACATTGGACTGGCGCACACCGGTGGCCAGCTGGTTGATGCCATAGGCAAGTTTACGCAGCTCCAACGGCCCGTCCTCTGCACTTAATGAGTCCAGGTTGCCCGCTTCCATCAACTCAACAACCTGAGTCAAATCGTCGAGAGGTCTGTAAATACTGCGGCCAATGCGCATAGATAACCAGGCCGACATCAATAGTGCCATGGAGATAACCAGCAGGGCTGCAAAAATTGCGTCCCGCTGTTTCTGCAACAGCGCCTGATCATTAAAAGCCAACACTACCCAGCCAAGGGTTTGTGTCTCAGCTCTGGCAGACTCTTCATAATCATTCACGGTATTCAACTGTATGGCGATTGTTGAATAAAAATACCAATTGCCGTCCATTAAAAGGGGCTGACCTCTGGCCAATGTATCAGGCAAAGCCTGAGGCGAAAGATCCATATCACCTATCACAAAGCTCTTGGTATCTTTTATATTATAAAAAACCACCCCGGACACAGAGGGTACGTCCAGCACGGCATAGCCCATTGATTCAAGCATGTCCTGATTACCTGAATAGAGAGCAAACTCTGCATTAGAGGCTATCTGATTTGCCACAACTCTGCCGGTATTGTGCAGGCTGTCCAATAAGTCCGCACGCTGACTTGAAATCATATACCAGCCCAACACCAGGCTAAGCAGCATAAGAGGTATCAATCCAGTAACCAACAATCTGGTATGAATACTATTTAAATATCGTTTAACTCTCATCTTATTCAGCCTTTAACCTGTCCAGGTAAAACTGCTTTGGTTTTAAATCCACATCTAAATAGGCCGCCACAGAGCTGTTGAACTCAATGGAGAAGTAAGCCGGTATATGCCTGCCGCCAACATTGGGAAATAATTTTCCCCGTCTGATCAAATCTGCCGTCTGGCGACCCACATTTTCCGGAGATGAATAAATGGCGGCCAGAGCCCCGCCATTGAGATAGGCCATTGAATAAGCAATCACCGGAACCCGGTATCTATAACTTAGCTGTAGTATCCATTTAGCTGTGGCTATATTGATCAAACGACTGTCAGGTACAGGAATAAAGACGTCGCTTTTTTTGAGTACAGGTTCGATCGCAAGAATCGGGTTTTCCGCAGCGGAGAATTTGACCATGGTAGAGGCCATGCCTGCCTCATTGATCTGACTGGAAAATTCCTCCACCTTTCCATAGGATGATGGGCCTAGCATTAGCCCAGCATCCGTCGCCTCAGGTATTAACATTTTGGCCAATCTGATACTGCGCTTCACAGGCTGATCTAAACAGATGACTGAAACCCCTGCCGCGAAAGCCGCATTTGTCGAGCCGTAATATTTTTTTGCTAAAGATGTAAACGCGCTGTCAGTAATCAGCGATGTGATTAGTCTGGTTTTGAGATTGCGGCCCATAATCTCCGCAGCCGCACCTGCTCCAACAGTAACAATAATATCAGCGCTGGCTATGGCCTTATCAATTTCATTGTTGGCATCTTGACGGACAGTGCTAAAGTTATAGTTGCCGGTGGATAACTCGGCCTTGGTCATTGCGACAACTTTAGAGTAGGCCTCGGATGTCCGACTAACAATAAAGGTCACCTGATCGGGCACTGTTGCTGACTGAGAAAAAGCCAGATTACAAACCCCAAACAATAACAGGAGCACAACCATTTGATCTCGGATCAAACGGCTTAGCCCAGTTATGTTCGGTGATGACTTCATGTCGAGTTTAGGCTGCTTTTAACCGAGCTTAACAGGTCTGGTAATTTTCATGGTTAGAAATCCAGTTGCATGCCAAGGATAACCCTGGTTTTGAACTGATTGTAAAAATAGCGTTCACGATATTGCCCCCCCAAATTCTGTACTGTCAAGGATAGCTGGGCCTGAGTATTCTTAACTTGCCAACTTTTGGCCGCCTTTAAATCCAGCCGGGCATAGCTTGCATTATCCTCATCAATACGATGATAAATTGTCGATTGGTAATTGAGCATTGCGCTCAGACTAAGATCACTTTCGGTAACATAATTAACCAAAACCGCACCAAGATGCCGAGGGTTATCACCACTTGTATCTCTTACGACTATTTCCGGCGTCGACCTGTAAAGGGTAATCTGAGTTAGATCTACGAAACTATAATTAGCATGTATAAAAAACTTCTCATTCGGCCTGTATTGCAATTGCCATTCCAAGCCATAGATGTCCGCATAATCAGTATTATCACGAACATTTAGCAGGCCATCGAAATCCGCATACTGTTCCCTCCGCTCGTCAATAACTGACGACATGCTCTCACGAAACAGGCGTACATCGATATTTAGACTACCCTGCAAAAAAGACCCCACATAGCCAATCTCCGAACTTAATAGTCTTTCAGCATCAATGTCGTCGGCGGACAGTACGCTAGCGTCAAGTACCAGATTTTCGTCATAACGCACAAAGGTTGCCTGATTACTTTCAAGCAACGTTGGCGCTCTATATCCCTGATTAAAAGCGAACCTCAATGTTTGACTTGGGGCAAACTGATAATTGGCTGCGAGGCGAAAGGAGTTCAGATCCTTAACATCGTCTCTAACTTCAGTAATCAAACCACCATTAAAGGCGAGGCTGTCTGCTACATTCCATTCAAGGTTTATATAGCCACGATAGGAATTTTCACTGGCTGTATCGTCCATATCGAAAAGATCATTGCTGCGGACCCTATCACGTCTTGCACCAGCCCCATAAACGCCGCGAATATTATCCCAGGCGCTAAATGTACCCCTTAATTCGGCGTCCCAGCGCTCTGAAACCGCTTTGCTCTGGGGTTCAATAATTAGCTTGTCGGGCAATAACGACAGAGCATCTCGTAGCGGTCCTTCAGGAAAAAGAGTCAATGCCTGATAAAAGGTGAGTGGATCCTGTTCATCAGCAATATCAAATTTGTTGTGATAATAAACAAACTCATATTTGCTGCCATTTGGATTAATACGCGACCAATTAAGATGCTGGTAGTCATAGTCAATCTCCCGTTGGATATAATCCTGTCTGCCAATACCAACATCACTGTTATTGACACCAAATTGCAGTTCGACAGCGTCTTTTGCATTTGGTGTCCAAAGCCCTCTAAAACCAAAGCTTACAGCGTCGGCATCGTCATCAAGAGACACCGGGCGTGGTGACCCCTTATACAGCCCGGAAAAATCATCGAAACCGTCGTTGGACTTGAAGCGCAGAGTCGTTCGATGATCAAGCTCACCCAGCTTTCCTGAATAAGCAATAGATCCATTGCGAATACCATCGTTGCCCATCTGGCCGCGCAAACTTAAGCCACTATTGAGCAATGGCGCTCTGGTCACTATATTGATGGATGCCAGAAAAGCATTGCTACCATTAGCAGGAGCATTAGCCCCTCTAACGACTTCTATGTAGTCTATGTCTTCTAACTCAACACCAAAGGTAGTCCATTGTACTGAGGAAAAAATTGACTCATAGACAGATCGCCCATCAACTTTCACCTCCAGGCGCCGGGGATTTGAGTCACCAAGCGCATGGTATGTAACGCCGGGATAGTTAGCGTTAATATAGTAGGCGCGAAACCCTGGCACTAACCGAAATAAATCTATAACGTCTACGGCTGCAGAAGCTTCAATAGTCCTGCGATCAATAATAGTTACAGCAGCCGGCGTTTTATCTACCCGTTGCTTCATATGAGTCACACTGGAAACCAGATGCAACTCCCCAAAAAGATCATCTTCAGTGATCATGGAGGAAGCCACTGAGGTATTTACTAGAGCAAGGAGGCACAGCAGATAGGGAGAAAATTTTAGTTTGCTACTCATACTTTATTGATCCTGCTTTTTATTTATTAATGTCTGGAGATTCACTGAGCCCCAATTTCTGCCCTAAAATACCGGCCTGGGTCCGATTGCTTAAACCCAGTGCTCTCAACATCGCACTAACATGCACCTTGACTGTATTTTCTGAGAGGTCCAACTCACGGGCTATTTGTTTGTTTGAGCGCCCATGGGTAATGAGTACTAAAATATCCATCTGTCGTTGGGTGAGCAATCCGGAAATAATTTCAATATCCGCACCAGAATCAACTTCATCAATCACCCTGGCCACTTCTGGCATGGACTCAATCAATGATTGGGGTACATAGCGCTCACCCATAAGTGCTTTTGAAATAGCTTCAAAAAGAGCATCTTTGGGTGCTGACTTGGTCACAAAGCCGGCAACGCCAAAATCTAGGCACTTGCGAATATGGGCTGGATTTTCGGAGGCAGATAGAACAATCAATGGCAGTTTAGGATAGCTCTCACAGAGCATCTCTATAAAATTGAATCCGCCAGCGCCCCCCGGCATAAACAGATCAACAATCGCCAGATCTATTTTATTCTGAGCCAAAATGGTTAGTGCACTGTCACCATGATTGGTGGTAGTCACTTCAATATCATCAAACTCTTCGAGCAATGTCGCTTTGAGTCCAACGCAGACGAACGCATGATCATCAACAATAAGAACGTGCATAATTTCATTCCTTGAGTTCACTTCCGATGTGCATGGCCCATGTTAGCCATCAAAGCTTAGAATCAGGCAGTTTGGCCTTTTATAAGGCAACACACAATATGGTAGAGACTACAAATGCATTGGAGCATAACAAACTCAAAGGATTTATGCGCTAGTGCTGATCAAAGCGCGAAAAGAACTTTCGCGCCTGTGGGAGGGCCGCCTGGAATCAAGCTAGAGTTCTGATGCAATTAAATCCCAGTTAACTCACTCTCCATGCCTATCACCAGGGGTTCAGCCCCGGACGGCCTCTGCCAGCACCCTCTGCCAACACTATTTAGCATCAATCTGTGACCTGCGTCACATTTATGCACTGGGCAAATTTAAGAATAGACTAAACTCGCTTGCAGTCAAGAAAACGCCCAATAAAAAAGGCGACCCAATGGATCGCCTTTTTTTAACTGGAAGCTGCCTGAGCTTAACCCAGCTTTTCCTTAATACGTGCAGATCGACCTGAACGCTCGCGCAAGTAGTATAGCTTGGCGCGACGAACAGCACCGCGACGTTTCACTTCAATACTATCAACCAGCGGGCTGTAAGTCTGGAAGGTACGCTCTACGCCGATACCATTTGAAATTTTACGCACGGTAAACGCTGAGTTCAGCTGGCGGTTGCGCTTGGCGATAACCACACCTTCAAAAGCCTGAAGACGCTCGCGGGTGCCCTCTTTTACTTTAACCTGAACTACAACTGTATCACCTGGGCTAAAATCCGGGATTTCTTTGCTCATCTGCTCTTTTTCAATCGCAGCAATAATCGATGTTTTGTTGCTCATTTCATGCTCCTCAATTTTCATTGGTTGGTGGCGTGCCACCTGATTTAGAGCTCTGGACAGAGAGGATGAACATTATCCTTTGTCATCATCTGCCAGCGCATTACTCACTTCCCTGAGTAGAGCCTGTTGCTCTTTATTGAGCTTCAGGCGGTCCAGCAATTCCGGTCTTCTCTGTTGGGTCCGCACTAATGATTGCTGCAAACGCCAACGTCTTATTTTTTCATGGTTGCCAGATAACAGTACTTTCGGCACTTCCTGACCCTGATAACTTTCTGGTCGGGTGTACTGTGGCCAGTCCAGGAGGCCTTCAGCGAAGGAATCCTGTTCTGCTGAATCACTGTGCCCCAACGCACCTGGCAACTGACGTATCAGTGCATCTATCAGCACCATCGCGGGAAGCTCTCCGCCACTGAGAACATAATCCCCAATGGACCATTCCTCGTCGACTTCAGCCTGAATCAACCGCTCGTCAATTCCTTCATAACGCCCAGCAATTAATATAATCGACTGCTGAGTGGCAAAATCATTTACCGCTCCCTGGTTCAAAACCTTACCCTGGGGCGATAAATACACCACCAGAGGCTCTTGACCTGTCCATTGTCTGGCATCTGCGATGGCCCTGCGCAGGGGCTCTATCATCATTACCATGCCTGGCCCGCCCCCGTAGGGTCGGTCGTCTACCGTCTGATGACGATCTTCGGTGTAATCTCTGGGGTTAAAACTGGCTAGCTCCAGCAACCCTTGCTTAACCGCTCGGCCACTAATACCGTAGTCGGTTACTGCGGCGAACATTTCTGGGAAAAGGCTGATCAATGCTATTTTCATTCATCTTACCTCTCTACTCCGCAATGCCTGCCTAAAACTCTGGATCCCAAATCACATCAATGGTCTGGGTCTGCAGGTCTATATTGGTCACAAACTGCTCTGCGTAAGGTATTAACCGCTCTTCGCGATCGATGTTTTCAGCATCACCCCCTATCACCAACACATCATTGGCACCGGTCTCCAGCAGCGACTTTACAACACCCAAACGGGTTGTCTGCCCCTCAAAATGACTGATTACTGCCATTCCTACCAGTTGATGCCAATAAAAATCGTCTGAACTCAACCCCGGCAATTCTGTCTTGGCGACTAAAATGTCCTGCTGACACCAAGCTCTGGCCAGATCTCGATCATCGACACCTTTGATATGCACAACGAGTCCGTCGCCATGACGTTTCCAGTCATCGACAACCAGTTGTTGTCGACCTTGCGCTGTATCAATCCACCAGGGCTGGTAGTCAAATACTGCCTCTACCTGCTCGGTGTACGAGAAAACTTTTACCCATCCGCGCACACCAAATACTGCTGTAATCCGCCCTACTACAAGTGTGTCCAAAGAACGACTCCCGGGCTGCAGAACGTATTAAGCTGCTACTTTCGCAGCCTCTTTGAGCAGTGCTGATACACGATCGCTAACCTGTGCGCCTTGACCCTGCCAGTATGAGGCACGCTCAAGATCTACACGCAGACGCTCTTCAGCACCGCGGGCCACTGGGTTAAAGAAGCCAATACGCTCGATATAGCGAGCATCGCGTGCTTTGCGCGAATCGGACACTGTGATGTGGTAAAAGGGGCGTTTCTTAGCGCCACCACGAGCCAATCTAATTGTTACCATTTACTAAAATCCTGTGTTCAAGCGGCATAATTGCCGAACCTGATGCTAGTTAACTGCTTTCTCAGTCTTCACTTTAATGGGTGCCACGCGAAACATAGCGGGACACTCTCGAAAGGCGCGGTATGTTACGTCAAAAGGGATTGAAAGGAAACTACTTTTACAGCTATTTAACTGCGCTTCATGCCAGCTAAATTCGAGCCCAGAGCCAATGCTGGCTCCACCTAGAGTTTAGGGAAGCCCCCCGGAGGTAATCCGCCGCCTGGAGGCGCCATTCCGCCCATACCGCGCATCATGTTTTGCATGCCTTTGCCCTTCATTTTCTTCATCATTTTGCCCATCTGCTTATGCTGTTTGAGCAGGCGATTAAGATCTTGAATACTGGTGCCAGAGCCGTTGGTTATGCGTCTTTTGCGTGAACCGTTGAGAATGTTCGGATTGGCGCGCTCTTTCGGAGTCATGGAATCAATAATGCACTCCATTCTACCAAATTGGCTGGTGACATCATTCTGCTGGGCCATTTGTGCCATATTGCCCATTCCTGGCAACTTATCCATCAAACCTGCCATGCCACCCATATTTTTCATCTGCTGCAGCTGTTCCCGCAGATCTTCCAAGTCAAAGCCCTTACCTTTAATGACCTTTTTCGCCAATCGTTCGGCTTTTTGCTTATCAACCTTGCGCTCAACCTCTTCGATCAGGCTGAGCACATCACCCATACCCAATATGCGAGAGGCAATACGCTCAGGATGAAAGGGCTCCAGAGCATCGGTTTTTTCACCCACACCAAGGAATTTAATCGGCTTGCCAGTAATATGGCGCACGGAAAGCGCCGCACCGCCGCGGGCATCACCATCGACCTTGGTTAAAACCACGCCGGTAAGAGGCAGTGCTTCATTGAATGCTTTGGCGGTATTCACCGCATCCTGACCAATCATCGCATCGATAACAAATAATGTCTCAACCGGCTTGGCTGCTCCATGAACCTGTTTTATCTCATCCATCATCTCTTCGTCGACGGCCAGACGACCAGCGGTATCCACAATCAGCACATCGGCAAATTGCTTCTTTGCTGCACTGACGGCGCTATTAACAATATCCACAGGCTTTTGACTGGCGTCACTGGGGAAGAACTCGGCACTGACTTCGCCAGCCAGAGTTTTGAGCTGCTGAATCGCTGCAGGACGGTAGACATCCGCAGAAACCACCATAACCTTTTTCTTTTCTCGCTCTTTAAGATATTTCGCCAGCTTGGCTGCCGAGGTAGTTTTACCTGCACCCTGCAAGCCGGCCATTAGAATCACTGCCGGGGGCTGAGCTGCCAGATTGAGAGATTCATTCTTCTCCCCCATCACGTTTTCCAGTTCTGCCTGAACAATTTTCAGGAATTGCTGGCCGGGATTCAGACTGCTGCTGACCTCAGTACCGACTGCACGGACCTTGACCTGTTCGACAAAATCTTTGACAACAGGCAGGGCAACATCGGCCTCAAGCAGCGCCATACGGACTTCACGAAGGGTTTCCTGTATGTTTTTTTCACTGAGACTCGCCTTGCCCGAGATTTTTTTCAGACTCTGGGACAGACGATCAGTCAAACTTTCAAACATAGCCATGTAATTAATATCCAGCGGTGAAATTAAGGCGCACAGTATAACAATAATTTTGCCTCGCTCTTCACCCTGTGTGCTGAATATGACACACTCCGGTAAAACAAAGGGTGATTTAGATAAGATGACAGGGTCAATACTAGGATTTTCAGCAACTGCTATCTATCTGGCGGTCTGGGTTTACCTCCTGGCGCAGGTACGCAGGGATCCGCAATTTAACCACTGGTCTCTTCAGGCCGCGGCTGCAGTCGCTATTGGCTTGCATGGTGCAACTCTGGTTGGCCTGCTGTTTATCGATGGCGGCCTTGATCTCAGCCTGCTCAAAGTTTTCGCTCTCTCGGCCCTAGTTATCAATAGTCTGGTGTGGATTAGCGGTATGAAAAAGCCACTTCACACTCTCTACCTGTTTTTATTCCCTATTTCTGCTATCAGTCTGGCCGCAGCGGTAATGAGCCTGAACAGCACGCTGGTTTTGCTGGAGTCGTTCAATATACAGGCTCATATCCTAATATCCATTCTGGCCTATAGCTTGCTGGCCATCGCGGCACTGCAGGCCCTGCTTGTTGGATATCAGGACTGGCAGCTCAAGCATAAACATCAGAACCAGCTGATGCGCGCCCTGCCTCCATTACAGACCATGGAAGTACTATTGTTTGAACTGATCTGGGCCGGCCAAATTCTGCTGACATTGTCACTGATCAGCGGATTCCTGTTTTACGATGACTTTTTTGCCCAGAAGCTGGTACACAAAGTCGTGTTCAGTCTGCTGGCCTGGGTTGTCTACAGCACCCTACTCTGGGGCCGACATGCTCGCGGCTGGCGTGGCATCAAAGCTATCCGTTGGACCTGGGCAGGTTTTAGCGCCATATTACTGGGCTTTATTGGCAGTAAATTCGTGCTTGAATTTGTTCTTTCATAAGCAAAAGCCGGTTGCTAAAAAGCAAAATTTAATCCAACATATTCGGCCATAACTTCAGAGGTCCACATTCTTGGACGATTCTCACCCCTTAATGCTGTGGTTAGCATTATTTGTTCTGCTTATTCTATCTGCTTTCTTCTCTGGCTCTGAAACCGGCATGATGTCGCTCAACCGCTATCGCCTGCGTCATCAGCGCAAGAAAAGCTCCGGTGCGCGTCGGGCTGCCAAGTTATTGGCCATGCCTGATCGGTTGATTGGACTTATTTTGATTGGCAATAACGCGGTCAATATTCTCGCCGCAATCATCGCCAATATGCTCGCCATAATCTATGTTGGTGAAGCCGCAGCACCCTGGGTCGCCACAGCATCGCTGACCATCACCGTCCTGGTTTTTTCTGAGGTCACACCTAAGACCATCGCCGCACAAAATCCGGAGTGGTTTGCCTTTAAGGCCAGCCATATCCTCAAACCATTGCTGCAATTACTGTCACCATTGGTGTGGATGGTAAACAAGCTAACCAATGCAGTGATCTCTATGCTTGGCTTTGACCCCAACAAGGATCGCGACGACGGTCTGGACACGGAAGAGCTAAAGTCTCTGGTGGATATCTCCGCGCACAAAATTTCGGACAGCAATCAGGGAATGCTCAAAGCCATTCTCGACCTGGAATCAGTGACAGTGGAAGATATTATGATTCCACGCAACGAGATCAACGGGCTTAATATGGAAGCCAGTATTGAAGAATTGATGAATAGTATTGTCTCCTCTGAATATACTCGCCAGCCTCTATATGAAGGGGACGTCAATAATATTGTCGGTATCTTCCATGCACGCAAGGCCAATCACTTGCTGCGTTCAGAAAAAGTGACCCACAATGCGATCAAACGCTTTTCTGAAACCCCCTACTTTATCCCCGAAAGTACGACATTAACCAATCAGCTGCTCAACTTTAAAAAGGCTCGTCGCCGCTTTGCCGTGGTAGTAGATGAATATGGAGAGGTGCAGGGCCTGGTCACTCTGGAGGATATTCTCGAGGAGATAGTCGGTGACTTCACCACCAATACCGCCGACGAGATTGAAGAGGTTATACGCAGGGATGATGGCAGCTATCTGATTCACGGCGCAGCCACAATTCGCGAGATAAACAAGGCAACAGGCTGGGAGCTACCCAAAGACGGCCCTAAAACCCTGAATGGCCTAGCCCTTGAGCAACTGGAAAGTATTCCAGATGCCAATGTCAGTTTTACGATTAATGGTTATCGATTTGAGACAGAACAGATCAATGAAACTGTGATCAAACAGTTTGCGGTTACGCGAATTAAGAAGAAAAAAGTAGAGGAAGAATAGCCAACCCAAGCCTATGGGTTGACCCTGCCGCCTCGCTCACCGCAGAGTACCAGGACATCTTGGCGCTGATCATTGTTGAGGTAGCGCCAATCCTGAATCTCTTTCGCGGTCCGATAGCAACCCACGCAGACATCCTCATCATTGAGTGTGCAGATTGATGTACAGGGTGATGTCACGGCCTGATCTGTCATTAGCGCTTTACCTCAACCAGCTCAGCCATCATTTTCTGCCCTTTCTCTACATAATGAGCTGCGGAGCCGAGTAAAAACTGTCTGGTCTGCTCGTCATTCTCGCGCACCACTTTTCCTGGAGAACCTACTACCAGAGAGCCATCCGGAATCACCGCACCGGCCTTGACCAAAGTATTGGCGCCGATAATGCAGTCTGCACCCACTTTAGCACCATCGAGAATAACTGCATTGATGCCTACCAAAGTGCGATCACCTACCTCTAGGCAATGGATCATGGCATTGTGTCCAACAGTCACATCATTACCAATAATCAAGGGTTGGCCCGGATCACAGTGGAGTACAGCGCCATCCTGAATATTGCTGCGCTCACCCACTTCAATAAGATCACAGTCACCTCGAATCACTGTATTGAACCATACGCTAGAACCCTCTTTAAGAAGCACTTTACCCATCACATCCGCGCTGTCGGCGACAAACGCGGTCTCATGTATATCTGGGCAATCTTCTCCAATTCGGTAAATCATCACTGTCCTCGTTGTCTTAATTTATTAATGCGCTGATCGCTGGGGTATTCAAGCTCAATGCCTGCATCCAATGTGGCGTTAATCATATCGACCAATACTTTTAGGGTGAACCCCCAGATCTTAAACTCGTGATACGCAAGATAAGGGAATCTGAGCGCACCATGCTCATTTTTAATTTCAAAATACTGATACTGATTTATATCCAGTAACAGCCTTACAGGTAGATCAAATATAGCAGCAATTTCACTGGGGTCCGCCACCAATTGCAATGGACTTTCAACCAGGCCGACATAGGGCGTAACCAGCAGATTGCGCCTCTTGGGAGATGCCTCGGGCAATGTTGCCACAGGAGTCACCAGACGCGGCACCAGACCGATCTCCTCATGGGCCTCTCTAAGGGCTGTATCCAACAGATGATTATCTACCGCATCCCACATTCCTCCGGGAAAGGCGACCTCACCCGCATGATTCTTGAGATGATTGGCGCGCTGAGTCAACACAACTTGAGGGTTCCCGGGATCACCATGCAACGCCACTAGAACAGCCGCAGTTAAACTATGGTCTTCGGGGTTGGGCGATACTCTTGTGAGAGGAAATTTTTTTAACTGATTTATAATGGTTTCAAGCATTTGTGCATTATACTCGGCTCTTACATTTTTCTGAGCTTTTCATGAATTTTTGTTCTGACTGCGGCAATGCAGTTATAAAAAAAATACCTCAGGGGGACAACCGTGAGCGACATGTTTGCGGCAACTGTGAGCTAATCCACTACCAAAACCCAAAAGTGATTGCCGGGGTGTTGCCCGTGTTTGGCGATCAGGTGCTGCTGTGCAAACGCTCTATTGAGCCCCGCCATGGTTTTTGGACTCTACCTGCAGGCTTTCTCGAGAATGGCGAGTCCTTACTCGAAGGTGCTCTGCGGGAATGTGAAGAGGAGGCCAATGCGACTGTAGTTAACCCTGAGCTATATGCCCTATTCGATATTCCCCAGATTAATCAGGTCTATGTTTTTTACCGCGCTGAGTTGATGGAGCCCGTATTTGGCCCCAGCTCGGAATCCTCTGAAGTGGCACTGTTTGACGAACAGGATATCCCCTGGTCAGAGCTAGCTTTCCCTGTGGTCGAACTGGCTATAGATCATTTCCTCAAAGATCGGATAACAGGTGAGTTTCTGGTCAAACATGAACAGGTACAACGTCCCTGGCGCAGCCGTCGGAGCCCTAGCACCTAGAAATACAGTTGCAGGGCAACGTAATAGCCATCAAAGTTGGCGTCAGACTGCAGCTCATCGAGGTCATTCAGATCAATCACCATGGATCTGTAACCCAGCACAATGCCTGCATCCATAGCGGGGAAAATATCAAAGCTATAACTTAGCTCAGCCGACCAGTCCACCAACCTGAATTCGTCCACATTTATCCAGTTTGCCGCCACATCCGCGTGCCAACCAGTGCCGGGTAATCCCAGTCCTGCCTTGCCATAGAGCAATGGTACAGTGACATCGAGAACCATGCTCTGCTGTTGGGTTGCGCCGATCAAGCTGGCTTCACCATCAAACAGTCGCGCGGTAATGCCGAGATCCAGATCGACAACATTGTCCAGCACCTCTTAGTAAAGCGTCGCATCGGTATGACTCAGGTCGAGACTAATCTCTGCTTGCTCCGCAACCACAAATGGAGTGCCATCAAGATCAGTACCGGCGCTGATCAATCCATTGCCGGACCAGTTTATGTCACTGTGCTGCAGGCGGATATTAGGTAAAACTGGCACTTGGTGCTCGAGCGCAATATAGGCGAACTGGTTGGCTTCCTGCTCCAGATTAAGGGTTGAATTCAGGTCAATATCAGTGCGGCCAATGCTGCCCTCGGGCTCAACCTGCCAGGAGCCAGCGCCCATGGAAAGACCAATGAAATCTGCAAACGCAGTGACTGGAGTTATAACCGGGGTTAGGAGTATGGCCAATGCCACAATCTTGTGGAGAGTTTTCATAGTTCGTCCCTGATTAGAAAATTGCTGGTGCATCATAACCAACAGTTAGATATTAAAATGTGACTAACTTCCCCCAACCAGCACTAGCTGGTTATCAGTCTATTTGTTTCCAACATAAAAAACCCCGCGGTTTGAACCGCGGGGTTAAGAGATAACAGGAAAGCTGCTACTGCTTACAGAGCAGCGGCATTTTCCGACAGGTACTCAGCGACACCGGCAGTGGTGTCTTTCATACCTTTGTCTCCACGGTTCCAGCCCGCAGGACAAACTTCACCATGCTCTTCGTGGAAGCTTAGGGCATCTACCATGCGCAGCATCTCATCGACATTGCGACCCAGCGGCAGATCATTGATCACCTGATGGCGAACCATGCCCTGCTCGTCGATCAGGAATGAACCACGGAAAGCGACCCCATCAGTCGGATGCTCAACATCATAGGCCTGACAGATTTCATGCTTAACGTCTGCAACCAATGTATAGCGCACTGGACCAATACCGCCATCGTTGATTGCTGTGTTGCGCCATGCGTTATGGGAGAACTGGGAATCAATTGATACGCCAATCACTTCCACACCACGACTTTGGAATTCTTCATAGCGGTGATCAAAGGCGATCAACTCTGAAGGACATACAAAAGTGAAGTCCAGAGGGTAAAAGAAAATAACTGCTTTCTTACCCGCGATGGCTTCGCTGAGATTAAAACTATCTACAATTTCGCCGCTTCCAGTTACTGCTGCTGCGGTAAAGTCAGGTGCTGACCGTCCAACTAGCACACCCATAAAATGCTCCTAAATAAAGTAAGTAAGGTTTTTAAAAAGATTAGATTGCTTAAGAATAGTTACATGCAAACCAATTATCGGCCAATTAAAATTCCCTATTGTGCCGATAGAACCGGCTGCAGAACTAAAATATTGAGAAAGAAACTGAGACAAAAAAAGAGCAGAGAAATGACTCCCTACTCTCTAATGCCGAATCTAGTGCCTATGCGTCAGCTGCCGGCGCATCCTCGCCCATGGCTTCATCGATCAAAGGCTTCAACTCACCTTTCTCATGCATGTCAGTGACAATATCGCAGCCGCCGATCAACTCGCCATTGACCCATAGCTGTGGGAATGTTGGCCAGTTGCCAAATGCCGGAAGATTGGCGCGAATCTCCGGGTTAGACAGAATATCCACGTAGGCAAAGCGCTGACCGCAACCCATAAGCGCCTGAACGGTGCGCGACGAGAATCCACATTGCGGCTGGTTGGGCGACCCTTTCATGTAAAGCAGCACTGAGTTATTTTCCACTTGATCGCGGATTGTTTCCATAATGTCCATTGAGACAGACCTCTAAAATTTGATTGCTAAAGACAGCGGGATTCTACCAATTTCAGTACGCCGCTTACAGGACTACGGATTATTTATTTTCAATAAGCCGCCCAAATCTGCCCCTGAGCCAATATTAATTATTTATTGAATGCAAATGAGAACTATTTGCATTTGCGTTTAAAAGTCACTATAGTTCCTACCACTGACTTTTTACTTTCTCTAATTCATTTTTTTGGGAGACATCGAAATGAACAAAAAACTTCTCGCCCTTGTGATCGGCTTGAATCTCACAGCAACTGCACAGGCTGAAACACCAGATCTTGAAAAAATGTGGCAAATTATTCAGCAGCAACAAGCTGAAATCGCCGCATTGAAAGGACAGTTACAAGAAACTGAAATCAAAACAGAAGCCACTATTTCTGCAGTGGAGCAGTTCTCTGTTATCCCGGCCTCGGCTAGCAAGACCACCTTTGGTGGCTACGGAGAAGTGCATTACAACAATCTGGAGAAAGATGACTCATCTGGCACCAAAGACGCTATCGATTTTCATCGTTTTGTTATGTTCACTGGTCACCAATTTACCGACAATATTCGATTCTTCTCTGAGCTTGAGGTAGAGCACAGCATCGCCGGTGAGGGAAAACCAGGCGAAATAGAACTCGAGCAGGCCTATATTGAATGGAGCGCCTCAGACAACCTTTCCGCCAAGGCAGGTTTGTTCCTGGTGCCCATCGGCATACTTAACGAAACCCATGAGCCAGATACTTTTTATGGTATAGAGCGTAATAATGTTGAGAAGAATATTATTCCGGTGACCTGGTGGGAAGCTGGTGCTGCTATCAAAGGTGAAATCAGCGAAGGTTTTAGCTATGACCTGGCGGCACATTCAGGGTTATATATTCCAGCTGGCAAGTACAAACCCCGTGATGGGCGACAGAAGGTAGGTAATGCCAAGGCAGACAATGGGGCCTTTACCGGCCGTTTAAAGTACACCGGTATTCCCGGACTGGAACTGGCTGCATCTGTTCAGCACCAAGTGGATATCACTCAGGGCGAGGGCTCAGAGCC
>JABJOY010000088.1 GCA_018664075.1 Porticoccaceae bacterium
TCTACCCAAAATACCACCCACAGAGGCAAGCTCTGCACTGGTGAGGTAGACATTGGCGCCATCGCCCAGACGGTTAGGGAAGTTGCGAGTAGAGGTGGACAATACAGTTGCACCAGCCAACACACGTGCCTGGATGCCCATGCACAGCGAGCAGCCTGGCATCTCTGTGCGAGCACCGACCCTGCCGTAGATATTGTAGTAGCCTTCTTCCATCAGCGTGTGAGCATCCATACGCGTCGGTGGGCAGATCCAGAATCTGGAATCTACTGAGCCTGCTTCGTCAAGGAGCTTACCGGCGGCGCGGAAGTGGCCGATATTGGTCATGCAGGAGCCGATAAAGATTTCGTCGACCTTGTCACCGGCAACCTCTGAAAGCAGCTTGGCATCATCTGGGTCGTTGGGGCAGCAGACGATGGGCTCTTTGATATCTGCCAGATCAATTTCGATAACGGCGGCGTACTCTGCGTCGGCATCTGCGGCCATTAGGGTGGGCTCGGCTAGCCATTCTTCCATTTTGCGGACACGGCGCTCTAATGTGCGCACATCGCCATAGCCTTCGGCGATCATCCAGCGCAGCAATGTGATATTGGAGCGCAGGTATTCGGCAACAGAGTCTTCGCTGAGTTTGATGGTGCAGCCGGCGGCTGAACGCTCGGCAGAGGCGTCTGAAAGCTCAAAAGCCTGCTCAACGGTGAGGCCTTCGATGCCTTCACCTTCGATTTCCAGAATGCGGCCGCTGAAGAAGTTCTTTTTGCCTTTCTTTTCTACAGTCAGCAAACCTTCTTTTATGCCGTAGTAGGGGATGGCATGTACCAGGTCACGCAAGGTGATGCCGGGCTGCATTTTGCCTTTAAAGCGCACTAATACAGACTCGGGCATATCCAGTGGCATAACGCCGGTGGCGGCTGCGAAAGCCACTAGGCCGGAACCGCCGGGGAATGAAATACCCATGGGGAATCTGGTGTGGGAGTCGCCGCCTGTACCCACGGTATCGGGCAGTAGCATACGGTTGAGCCAGCTGTGAATAATGCCGTCGCCGGGGCGCAGTGAGACGCCGCCACGGTTCATAATAAAGTCGGGTAGGCTGTGCTGAGTGCTGATATCAACGGGCTTGGGGTAGGCCGCTGTGTGGCAGAAAGACTGCATTACCAGGTCGGTTGAGAAGCCCAGGCAGGCTAGGTCTTTTAGCTCGTCTCTGGTCATGGGGCCGGTGGTGTCCTGTGAACCAACGGTGGTCATTTTGGGCTCGCAATAGGTACCCGGGCGGATGCCTTCAACGCCACAGGCTTTGCCTACCATCTTCTGTGCCAAGGTGTAGCCTGCATCAGATTCAACTGGTGCAGTGGGCTGGCGGAATACCTCTGAGGGTGGCAGGCCCATATGCTCGCGGGCACGCTGGGTTAGGCCGCGGCCTACGATAAGGTTGATACGACCATCGGCCTGCACTTCATCGAGAATTACGTCTGATTTGTGCTCGAATTCTGACACCAGGTCGCCGGCTTCGTTAAGAATTTTGCCTTCGTAGGGGTAGATGGTAATCACGTCGCCATTGGCAATATTGTCTACTGGGGCTTCAAAGACTAGGGCGCCGGCATCTTCCATGGTGTTAAAGAAGATGGGGGCTACTTTGCTGCCGAAGCAGATGCCACCAGAGCGCTTGTTGGGTACGCCGGGCATATCTTCACCGAAGAACCACAATACGGAGTTTGTAGCTGACTTACGAGATGAGCCGGTTCCAACCACGTCTCCAATAAAGGCAACGGGCAGGCCGCGGGCTTTTAGCTCGTCGATCTGAGTCATGGGGCCAGTGACGCCGTGCTCTTCTGGGTGCATACCGTCGCGGGTCATTTTAAACATAGCGCGGGCATGCAGCGGGATATCTGGGCGCGACCAGGCGTCCTGAGCTGGGGACAGGTCGTCTGTATTGATCTCGCCTGTGGCTTTAAAAACAGCGACTTTAATGCTCTCTGGCACCGCGTCATTGCTGGTAAACCATTCGGCATCGGCCCAGCTTTGCATTACCGCTTTTGCGTGCTCGTTGCCGGCGTCTGATTTTTCGGCCACATCGTGGAAGGCATCAAATACTAGCAGGGTGCTTTTAAGTTCTTTTGCGGCCTGTGCTGCCAGCTCGGCATCGTCCAGCAGGGCGACTAGCGTGGCGACGTTGTAGCCACCGTGCATATTGCCGAGAAGTGTTACCGCGGCACTGCGATCAATCAGTGGCGATGAGGCTTCGCCATTGACAATAGCGCTTAAAAAGCCCGCTTTCACATAGGCCGCTTCATCTACACCCGGAGGCACGCGATTGGCAATCAGGTCGAGCAGAAATTCTTCTTCACCAGCTGGTGGGTTTTTTAATAACTCAACTAACCCTGCGGTCCATTCTGGATCCAGTGGTTTGGGGGGAATATTCTGTGTTGCTCGCTCGGCGACATGGGCGCGATAGGCTTCTAGCACGGGGTGCTTCTCCTTTAAAAATTTGTGGGATTCGACAATGTTATAGCACATTGGATTCGGGGCGCGATTGTACGTGAATCTGTAATTTATTTACAGAATATTCAGTGATAGCGATTATTCGCACCCGAGGGGCTATAATTGCCCACCCGACAGCGACTCTGTCTAAATGGATTTAGAGGTTTCTATGATCAAGTTATATGGCACGGCGGTGAGCAACTATTACGCCATGGTTAAGGTGTTTTTGCTGGAGAAGGGCTTTGAATTTGAGGAGGTGTATATTGCGCCGACTTATTCGGAGCCGTTTCTTGAGCTGAGCCCAATGGGCAAGGTGCCCTGTATTGAGGTGGATGAGGGCTACTTGAGTGAAACCACGGCGATCCTGGGCTTTCTCGAGGGCTGTGTACCTGAGGTGCCTATGGTGTCTCGAGACCCATTTAAGAGCGCGCAGATGGCCCAGTTGATCAAGGTGGTGGAGCTGTATATTGCCAATGAGTCCGGGCGGGTGGCGGGTTATGCCTTCTTTGGTCAGGATCTCAATGAGCAGGTGGCTGCTGATAGCCGCTCGAAGATGGAGCGGGGGCTGGCGGCCCTTGACCGCTTGGGGAGCTTTTCGCCGTATATTATGGGTGAGGAGATCAGTATGGCGGATTTCTTTGCCTATTATATTTTTGCTTCCGCAAAACCCATTGCCAAGCGGGTGTGGGACTGGGATATTGTCGCCGAGGTGGACGGGCTGGCCGATTGGTTAAGGCTGATGTCCGGGCGGCCGATGATCCAGCAGGTGAATGCTGAGCTTAATGATGCTGTTGCTAAGATTATGGCGTAGCTCTTTTACAACAGCGTCAGAGCCTTTCAAAGTAATGAACACAGATTAAAATAATTATGACTACTGCGACTAAACAACCGCCCGCCACCACAGCGCTGGCGGACATTCAGGCCTTTTTACCCTGCGCGACTCCAGACAGATGGCTGGAGAATGCTCTGGATCATCAGTCATTAATGCTGATCGACCATGCTAACTGCGAGAAAAAAGCGGCCAGCACAGCGCTAAACTTGATTTATCGTTACACCGATAACTTTGAGTTGCTGAACAAGATGTCTCGTTTGGCCCGAGAGGAGATGCGCCATTTTGAGCAGGTGATCGCCATTATGAAGCGTCGCAATATTGCCTATCTGCATATCTCTGCCTCTCGCTATGCTGCTGGTATGCGTGATCTGGCACGTAATGATGACCCGGGCCGTCTGGTGGATGTGCTGGTGATTGGGGCGTTTATTGAAGCGCGCTCCTGTGAGCGCTTTGCCCGCCTGGCGCCGTATTTGGACGATGAGCTGGAGCAGTTCTACACCTCATTGCTCAAGTCTGAGGGGCGCCATTATCAGGATTATCTGGGGTTGGCTAAAAAAGCGGCTGGGGATGCTGGTATTGATGATCGGGTTGCGTTGTTTGCCGAGCGGGAGAGGGAGTTAATTGAGCAGCCAGATACTGAATTCAGGTTTCATTCCGGGCCGGTTTAGGGGGTCTGGATACTGTTATTGAAGCAATAAAAAAGGCAGCTGGGGCTGCCTTTTTTATCTTGTTCGGTCTGGGTTATCGATCTTCAACCGGTGTGTAAGGGCGGGCATCTGACCCTGTGTACAGCTGACGCGGACGACCGATGCGGTAGGGGTGAGTGATCATTTCATTCCAGTGGGAAATCCAGCCTACGGTGCGCCCTGTGGCAAAGATTACGGTAAACATCTCTACGGGAATACCCAGTGCTTTGAGAATAATACCCGAGTAGAAGTCGACATTGGGGTAGAGTTTCTTGGACACAAAGTACTCGTCTTCCAGAGCAATTTTTTCCAGCTTTTTCGCCAGACGGAATAATGGGTCGTTTTGCAGGCCCATCACTTCCAGCACTTCGTCGCAGCTTTCGCGCATTACGGTGGCGCGTGGGTCGTAGTTCTTGTAGACACGGTGACCAAAGCCCATCAGGCGGAATGGGTCATTTTTGTCTTTGGCTTTGGCGACATATTCTTCAATATTATCTTCGTGGCCAATCTCTTCGAGCATAACCAGTACCGCTTCGTTGGCGCCGCCGTGGGCTGGTCCCCAGAGTGCTGCAATGCCTGCGGCTATGCAGGAGAAGGGGTTGGCGCCTGAGGAGCCTGCCAGTCGCACTGTTGAAGTGGAGGCATTTTGCTCGTGGTCTGCGTGCAGCAGGAAGATACGATCCATTGCGCGGGCAATGGCTGGCTCTACTTTGTAGGGCTCGCAGGGCGTGCCAAACATCATATGCAGGAAGTTTTCTGAGTAGGAAAGGCTGTTATCCGGGTAGATAAAGGGCTGGCCGGTAAAGTGTTTGTGGCACATCGCAGCGATTGTAGGGATCTTGGCAATCAGGCGATGGGCTGAGATCTTGCGGTGTTCTTCGTTAGTGATGTCCAATGAGTCGTGATAGAACGACGACATTGCACCAACCACACCACACATCATAGCCATTGGGTGCGCGTCATAGCGGAAGCCGCTAATAAACAGCTCAACCGAACGGTTGACCATGGTGTGATATTTAATGGTGTCTTCAAACTCTGCTTTTTGCTCTGCATTGGGCAGTGCGCCTTCCAGCAATAGGTAGCAGGTTTCCAGGTAGTCTGATTTTTCAGCCAGTTCTTCAATAGGGTAACCGCGGTGCAGCAGAATGCCTTTGTCGCCGTCGATATAGGTGATATCTGACTGGCAGGCTGCGGTTGCAGAGAATCCTGGGTCGTAGGTGAAGAAACCATGGCTTCCAAGAGTGCCTATATCGATTACGTCCTGCCCTCTGGTTCCTTTCAGAACGGGCAGTTCTATTGGCGTCTCGCCATCGATAGTCAGGGTTGCTTTGCGATCGGTCATACTTACTTCCTCAGGAAAACGAAGGTCAGGGGGGCTAAAAAAACGACTGCAATAATAGATGTTCAGGCCAAATTGTCAACTCAAACAAAACCGAATAACGGCTATTACCTCCTTACATACAAGGGTTTTTTGATGTCCCGGCGGTCAGTTTTTGGGGACTTTGTTAGCCGGTTATTGTTGCTGAATCGCCTATTATTCCTGTGATAAACCAATATTGATCTGTTTTAAACGCCAAGTCATGACTTTCTGCAGTCTGCCTGCAATCTAAATTGAATTGGATGATGTTTATCACTATACTGCCTCGCCATCAAGTGGGGGCTCCGACGCCTGTAGGGCCGGTTCGTTCTCTGTTTTGTATAGACTTCAATTTAATCCATTTCCGTTGATGCGGATCATCTATTTAAGGTTGTGCCAGTCGTGGATAATAAAAGACCTGTCAATTTAGATATTGGAACGATCAAGCTTCCAATTACTTCCTATGTTTCTATTCTGCACCGAGTGTCTGGTGTGGTTCTGTTTTTTGCCGTGGGGATTTTCCTGTGGATGCTCGAGAGCAGCCTGGCGTCGGAACAGAGCTTTAATGATCTGGGGGCTATGCTAAGCAACCCGGTCTGTCAGTTTATTATTTGGGGCAGCCTTGCGGCGCTGGCCTATCATGCTGTTGCCGGTATCCGCCATTTGATTATGGATTTCGGTGTTGGTGAAGATTCCTTTTACGCTGGACGCAACAGCGCCTGGGCAGCTGTGGTGCTGTCGGTGGTTGTGATCGCGCTGCTCACATGGTGGATTCTATAATGGTTACTACAGTTACTAGCCTCGGCCGCAGTGGCCTGTCCGATTGGATGATCCAGCGCATCAGTGCCTGGGTGATGACCGCCTATCTGGCCTTTATTGTGGTGTATTTTATTGGCAACCCTGATCTGAGCTATGCCCAGTGGGCCGAGCTCAATAGCTCCTTGCCCATGCGCATGTTTAGCCTGATCACCATACTGTCTATCGCAGCCCATGCATGGATCGGTATGTGGTGTGTGCTGACCGATTACATCACGGTGCGACTGATTGGGCCAAAGGCAACGGCAATCCGTATCTTTTTTCAACTAGGCATGATTGCAGTAACTTTGCTCTACGTGATCTGGGCTATCGATATCCTCTGGGGAATTTAACTACATGGCTAACATTAGAACGATGAGTTTTGATGCCGTAATCGTCGGTGGTGGCGGTTCTGGTATGCGTGCAGCATTGCAGCTGGCGCAATCTGGTTACAAGACAGCAGTAATTACCAAAGTATTTCCAACTCGATCACACACTGTATCTGCCCAGGGCGGCATTACCTGTGCGATTGCCAGTGACGACCCCAATGATCAGTGGCAGTGGCATATGTATGACACTATTAAAGGCTCTGATTACATTGGTGACCAGGAAGCCATTGAATATATGTGTCAGACCGGCCCGGAGGCGATCTTTGAGCTGGAGCATATGGGCTTGCCTTTCTCCCGTACCGAAGAGGGGCGTATCTACCAGCGTCCATTTGGTGGTCAGTCTAAGGATTTTGGCAATGGCGGTCAGGCGGCGCGCACCTGTGCGGCGGCAGATAGAACCGGCCATGCGCTGTTGCACACCCTGTATCAGGGCAATTTGAAAAACGAAACCACATTCCTCAATGAATGGTATGCGGTGGATATTGTGAAGAACGAAGACAACGCGGTTGTTGGTGTTGTGGCGATCAATATCGAGACTGGTGAAACGGTCTATGTAAAATCTAAGGCCACTGTGTTCGCCACGGGCGGAGCAGGGCGTATCTATGCTTCCACTACTAACGCTCATATCTGCACCGGCGACGGCGTAGGCATGGCACTGCGCGCGGGCTTCCCGGTGCAGGATATCGAGATGTGGCAGTTCCACCCAACCGGTATTCACGGTGCGGGCACCCTGGTAACAGAGGGCTGTCGTGGTGAAGGTGGTTATCTTATCAACAAAGATGGCGAGCGCTTTATGGAGCGTTATGCCCCCAATGCTAAAGATCTGGCCGGCCGCGATGTGGTTGCCCGATCAATGGTGCTGGAGATTTTGGAAGGCCGTGGCTGTGGCCCGGACGGGGACCATGTCTACCTGAAGTTGGATCATTTGGGTGAAGAAACCCTAAATGCCAAGCTGCCGGGCATCCTTGAGCTGTCCCGCACCTTTGCCCATGCAGACCCTGTGGTTGAGCCGATTCCTGTGGTGCCTACCTGTCATTATATGATGGGCGGTATTCCCACTAATGTTGACGGCCAGGCGTTGACCATTGATAAAGATGGCAATGATCAGGTGATTGAAGGCTTTTATGCCTGTGGTGAAGCGGCCTGTGTCTCTGTGCACGGCGCCAACCGCCTGGGCGGCAACTCGCTGCTGGATCTGGTGGTGTTTGGCCGGGCTTCCGGTATGTTTATTGAGAAGCAGCTGCGTGAAGGTATTAATCTTAAAGACGCCAGCGAAGGGGATATTGAGCGCGCGATGGAAGGTCTTAACCGCATTAATAACTCTGAAGGCGGTGAAAAGGCATCAGTGCTCCGTGCTGAGCTGCAGACCATTATGCAGAACTACTTCGGTGTATTCCGTCGCGGCGACTTTATGAAAGAGGGCATTGAGAAGCTTAACGCTCTGCGCCCACGCATTGAGAATGTGGTGCTGGAAGACAAGAGTGATACCTTCAATACGGCGCGTATCGAAGCGCTGGAGTTGCAGAACCTGTTTGCCACTGCGGAAGCCACTGCGATTGCTGCTGAGGGCCGCACTGAGAGCCGCGGTGCCCACGCCCGTGAAGACTTCCAGGAGCGCGATGATGAGAACTGGCTTTGCCACTCGGTGTACTTCCCCGAGAGCAAGACTCTGGGCAAGCGCGGTGTGAATTTCACGCTGAAAACCCGCGAAGCTTTTGAACCTAAAATCCGTACCTATTAATAGGGGCTGACTAAATTATGTTGAATGTAAGTATTTATCGCTACAACCCAGAAGTGGACTCTGAGCCTTATATGCAGGACTTTCAGGTGGATACCCAGGGCAAAGATGTCATGGTATTGGATGTGCTTGAGAAGCTTAAGACGGAAGATCCAACTTTGACTTTTCGCCGCTCTTGCCGCGAGGGTGTCTGTGGTTCTGATGGTGTTAATATCTCTGGTAAGAACGGCCTGGCCTGTATTACACCGCTGTCAGAGGCGGTTAAGGGCAACAAGCTGGTGATTCGCCCGCTGCCCGGTCTGCCGGTGATTCGTGATCTGGTGATTGATATGAGCCAGTTCTATGCCCAGTACGAGAAAATCCAGCCCTATATGATCAATAACAACCCGGCACCTGCTATTGAGCGACTGCAGTCCCCTGAAGAGCGTGCCAAGCTGGATGGGTTGTATGAGTGCATTCTGTGCGCCTGCTGTTCAACGGCTTGCCCGTCGTTCTGGTGGAACCCGGATAAGTTTATTGGCCCATCCGGCCTGTTGCAGGCCTACCGCTTTTTGGCGGATAGCCGCGATACGGCCACCGAAGAGCGTCTGGCTAACCTTGACGACCCGTTCAGTGTTTTCCGTTGCCACGGCATTATGAACTGTGTGCAGGTGTGCCCAAAAGGCTTGAATCCAACCAAGGCAATTGGTCATATTCGCAGCATGTTGATCAGAAGTGCCACTTAATTTCTAGATTAGCCTTGATTGTCAGGCTAAAACCCCCCAAACGGCCAGTTTTTACTGGCCGTTTTGCTAAATGCAGTTTAGAATACGCGCGTTAAAATTTTGCCTAAAACACAGTATTTATACGGGAATAAGAGTAATGCCTGATGGCTTAATGGAGCAATTTTTGCGCTCCTCCCACTTTTCCGGTGGAAACGCGGCGTACATTGAAGAACTCTACGAAACTTATTTGCACGAGCCCAACAGCGTGCCAGAGGAGTGGAGCAGCTTTTTCGACTCTCTCCCCCGCACCAATGGCTCTGTAACTCCCGATATTTCCCACGCTACCATTATTCAGCATTTCGAACTTCTTGGCCGCCGTCAGGCCAGACCAACCCCTGCGCCTGGTTCCGGTGGTATTCACCTCGAGCATGAGCGCAAGCAGGTAAAGGTTGTTCAGCTCATTAGTTCCTACCGTTTCCGTGGCCACCAAAAGGCCAACTTGGATCCGCTGGGCATTATGCAGCGGGAAGATGTGCCCGATCTGCACCTGCATTTCCATGGCCTGACCCAGGCGGATCTGGATACTACGTTCCAGACCAGCCCCCTGTACATGGGCAAGCCTGAGGCAACTCTGCGGGAGATCGTCGAGACTCTGGAAGAGACTTACTGTGGCCATCTGGGCCCTGAATTTATGCATATCACCAGCTTTGCTGAAAAGCAGTGGCTGGCCCAGCGCTTTGAATCTGTGCGCTCCAAGCCTACCTATGGCGACGAAGCCCGGATTGATGTTCTCAGCCGCCTGACTGCGGCAGAGGGGCTGGAGAAGCATCTGGACTCCAAATATCCGGGGACCAAGCGCTTTGGTCTTGAGGGGGGTGAGAGCCTGATCCCATTGCTGGACTGTCTGGTGCGCCGCTCTGGGGAATATGGCTGTAAAGAGATTGTTATGGCCATGGCTCACCGCGGCCGTCTCAATGTGCTGGTTAATATTCTGGGTAAAAACCCTGCCGAGATGTTTGAAGAGTTTGAGGGCAAGCGTCTGGTTAATACCAGTGGCGACGTAAAGTACCATCAGGGCTTTTCATCCAATGTGATGACCCCCGGTGGCGAAGTGCACATGGCACTGGGCTTTAACCCGTCGCACTTGGAGATCTCCTGCCCTGTGGTGATTGGCTCTGGCCGCGCCCGCCAGGATCGTCGCGATGATCCTACAGGTCAAAAAGTTGTGCCTATTTTGATGCACGGCGATGCGGCCTTTGCCGGCCAGGGTGTGGTGATGGAGACTTTCCAGCTCTCGCAAACCCGCGCTTACAAGACTGGCGGCACTATCCATATTGTGATCAATAATCAGGTTGGCTTTACCACTAGCCGTCAGGATGATGCCCGTTCAACAGAATACTGTACTGATATTGCCAAGATGGTTGGCGCACCGATTCTCCATGTAAATGGCGATAACCCGGATGCGGTGATGTTTGCGGCCATGTTAGCCATGGACTACCGTTATGAGTTTGGCAAAGACGTGGTGATCGATCTGGTCTGCTACCGTCGCCGCGGCCACAATGAGACCGATGAGCCGTCTTCAACCCAGCCATTGATGTACGAAACTATTCGCAAGCACTCCACCACCAGAACCCTGTATGCCCAGAAGTTAGTGGCGGAAGGTGTGGTTGAGCAAGATCAGGCCAATAATATGGCCAATGAATATCGCGCCAGTCTGGATAATGGCGACTTTGTGGTCCACAACCTAGTGCGTGAGCCGGATACCGGCTTGTTTGTTAACTGGGAGCCCTATCTGGACCATGACTGGCGCACGCCAGCCAATACAGGTATTGACCTAAAGGTATTGCAGGATGTGGCGGCTCGAATCACCAACATTCCCGATGGTATTCAGGTGCAGCGTCAGGTTGCCAAGATCTATGATGACCGCCGCAAGATGGCCGGCGGTGCGCTGCCCCTGAACTGGGGTATGGCTGAGTTACTGGCCTATGGCACTCTGCTGGATGAAGGCTATCCGATCCGTATTACCGGTCAGGATGTCCGTCGCGGCACATTCTCCCACCGCCATGCGGTGGTGCTGAACCAAAAAGATGGCGAAGCTTATCTGCCCATGGCCAATCTGGCGGACGATCAGCCACGCTTTGATATCTATGATTCCGTGCTGTCAGAAGAGGCGGTGCTGGCCTTTGAATATGGCTATGCCACTACTGCACCAGCAGGATTGATTATCTGGGAAGCCCAGTTTGGTGACTTTGCCAATGGCGCCCAGGTAGTGATCGACCAGTTTATTGCCAGTGGTGAGCACAAGTGGGGCCGGCTGTCTGGCCTGACTATGATGCTGCCCCATGGTTTTGAAGGGCAGGGCCCGGAGCATTCCTCCGCCCGTCTCGAGCGCTTTCTGCAACTCTGTGCTGAACATAATATGCAGGTGGTGATTCCCACCAGCCCGGCACAGATCTTCCATCTGCTGCGTCGTCAGGCGATCCGTCCCATGCGTCGTCCGCTGGTGATTATGAGCCCGAAATGGATTCTGCGTCACAAACTGGCGACCTCTTCACTGGAAGAGCTGGCCAACGGCGAGTTCCAGAATGTGATTGGCGACAGCATTGACCCGGCCAAGGCCCGCCGTGTGGTGCTCTGTTCCGGTAAGGTCTATTACCATCTGCTGGAAGAGCGCGTGGAGCGCGGTATTGATGATATTGCGCTGATCCGCCTGGAGCAGCTGTACCCATTCCCGGACGCCGAACTGGAAGAGATTCTGCGTCCCTACAGCAATATTGAAGATATTATCTGGTGTCAGGAAGAACCAATGAACCAGGGCGCCTGGTATAGCAGCCAGCATCATATGCGCCATGTAATACAGCGGCTGATGCCGCAGCTACACCTCAGCTACGTGGGCCGTGAAAGTTCAGCGGCGCCCGCAAGCGGATATATGTCTGTTCATCTAGAAGAGCAGAAGCAATTTATTGATCAAGCATTAACCTTAGACTCTTAAAAAAACCAGGAATAGATTAATGGCCATTGAAATTAAGGCACCTACCTACCCAGAATCTGTGCAAGAAGGCACGTTGGCGACTTGGCACAAAAATGTTGGCGACAGCGTTAACCGCGATGACCTGATTGTCGATATTGAAACCGACAAAGTGGTTCTTGAAGTTGTGGCACCGGCCACCGGTACCCTGACTGAAGTCCTCAAAGCTGAGGGCGATATTATTCTTAGCAATGAAGTGATTGCACGCATTGAAGAGGGCCAGAGCGAGGCAGCTAGTACCGCAGCTCCGGCGGCCAAACAGGAAGAGGCGGATGTGCAGGTTGCAGACACCTTGGTTAACCCGGCGGCGAAGAAGCTTGCGGATGAGCGCAATATTGATCTGGCTCAGGTGGTAGGCACTGGTAAAGGTGGCAGAATCACTAAAGAAGATGTGGTTAATTTCACTCCGCCAGTAGCACCAGCTGCAGCCCCTGCCGCCATCGCGGAAGAAGCAATGCCAGCCGGTGAGCGGGTTGAGCGCCGCGTGGCCATGACCAGAATGCGTTCGCGCATTGCCGAGCGTCTGCTGGATGTGACTCAGACTACAGCGTCGTTGACCACCTTTAACGAAGTGGATATGTCAGCTCTGATGGGACTGCGCAAACAGTATCAGGACGAATTTACCAAGACCCACAATGGCACCAGACTGGGCTTTATGGGTTTCTTTGTAAAGGCAGCGGTAGAGGCGCTAAAACGCTTCCCCCTGGTCAATGCCTCTATTGATGGCACTGATATCGTCTACCATGGTTTCCAGGATATTGGTGTGGCGGTCTCTACCGACCGCGGTCTGGTAGTACCTGTGCTGCGCAATGCCGAGAACATGAGTATTGCCACTGTAGAGAACAGCATTGGCGACTATGCGGGCAAGGCTCGTGATGGCAAGCTTAGTATTGAAGAGATGACCGGCGGCACCTTTACCATTACTAATGGCGGTGTCTACGGCTCGCTGCTGTCAACGCCGATTATTAACCCGCCGCAGACGGCGATTTTGGGTATGCATACCATTCAGCAGCGTCCTGTGGCGGTGAATGGTCAGGTGGAGATTCGCCCGATGATGTATCTGGCGCTGTCCTATGATCACCGCCTGATTGATGGCAAGGAAGCAGTACAATTTTTGGTGGCGATTAAGCAGTTAATCGAAGATCCAGCCAAGATTTTACTTGAAATTTAACACGTAAGTTATTGATAAATGGGTATTTAGATGTCAGATAAATATGATGTTGTGGTAATTGGTAGTGGTCCTGCTGGTTATGTAGCCGCGATTCGCGCTGCCCAGTTGGGGCTTAAAACTGCCTGTATCGAGAAGTGGCAAAACAGCGAAGGCAAGGGCGTGAATGGCGGTACCTGCCTAAATGTGGGCTGTATCCCCTCCAAAGCGTTGCTGGATAGCTCTTACAAGTACCATGAAGCCAAGGAAGACCTGGGTATTCATGGTATCAGCACCAAAGGTGTGGCTATGGATATTCCTGCCATGCTGGCGCGAAAAAACAAAATTATTAACCAGTTGACTGGCGGTATCTCCGGTCTGTTTAAAGCCAATGGCGTGACTGCGCTGTACGGCACAGGCAAGCTGCTGGCCGGTAAGAAAGTTGAGCTGACTGCCAATGATGGCACAGTGTCTGTGATTGAAGCGAGCAATGTGATTCTGGCCTCTGGTTCACTGCCGATTGATATTCCCGTAGCCAAGGTTGATGGCGACCTGATTGTCGACTCTACCGGTGCCCTTGAAATTGGTGAAGTGCCCAAGCGTTTGGGCGTGATTGGCGCTGGCGTGATTGGTCTGGAACTGGGTTCTGTATGGAACCGCCTGGGCTCAGATGTCGTGTTGCTGGAGGCTATGGAAGACTTTCTGGCCATTATGGACAAGGCTATAGCCAAAGAATCTAAGAAGATCTTTACCAAGCAGGGCTTGGATATCCGTCTGGGCGCGCGAGTGACTGGTACCGAGATTAAAAAGGGCGCTGTTGAAGTGACCTTTATGACCTCCGATGGCTCTGAGCACAAAGAAACCTTCGACAAGCTGATTGTCTGTGTAGGCCGACGCGCCTTTACCGATGGCCTGCTGGCCGAAGATAGCGGTGTGCAGCTGGATGAGCGCGGCACAGTGTTTGTTAACGACCAATGTGCCACTAACGTCGCTGGTGTTTATGCCATCGGCGATCTGGTGCGCGGGCCCATGTTGGCTCACAAAGGTTCAGAAGAGGGCGTTATGGTTGCCGAGATTATCGCCGGCCACAAAGCTCAGATGAACTATGACATTGTGCCCAATGTGATCTACACCCACCCAGAGGTTGCCTCTGTGGGCCAGACTGAAGAGCATATTAAAGCCGCAGGCGAGCCCTACAACGTAGGTGTGTTTCCCTTTGCAGCCAGTGGCCGCGCTATGGCCGCCAACGATACCGATGGCATGGTAAAAATTATTGCCCATGCTGATACCGACCGCATACTGGGTTGCCATATTGTTGGCCCCAGCGCTGCGGACCTGGTTCAGCAGGTAGCAATTGCAATGGAGTTTGGCTCCAGCGCAGAAGACTTAGGTATGACCGTATTTGGTCACCCGACTCTGTCGGAAACTGTTCACGAAGCAGCGCTAGCTGTGAATGGCGCTGCTATTCATATCGCTAACCGCAAGCGTCGGTAGGTTCAGTTAAAAATACCTTTTAACCCCCGGGCGCAAGCTCGGGGACACATCCATCCGAAACATTTAACGGGAAGATAAGTATGAACCTGCACGAATATCAGGGTAAGCAGCTATTTGCTGAGTACGGTCTGCCAGTGTCTAAGGGCATTGCTGCAGAGACCGCACAGGAAGCAGCAGCTGCTGCCGATACCATTGGCGGTGACAAATGGGTTGTTAA
>JABJOY010000089.1 GCA_018664075.1 Porticoccaceae bacterium
AGGATTTGGTTGTTTCCAACTCCATCAACTGGGCCTCTGCCTCTTTAACCGACGCCATTACTGGCGTGCGACCACGGTCATCTTGATAGACCCCGACACCCAGATCAATTTTGGTGGCGCGGATATCCGCCCTGAATGCAGCCATCAATCCTAAAATGGGATCCATGCCAACAGGCTTTAAACTCTCAAACATTTTGCTTTCCTGAAAATAGGTTAGGGTACAAATAAAGTTGCGGGAGGAATTCTACTATATATTGGTGAGATTGTTCACTGATGTGCGCTGAGAAACTCAATTACCAGATGATTAAATTCCTCGGGTTTCTCGGCATGCAACCAGTGACCAGCGCCGAGAATCATCTGAACCTCGGAAGCGGGAAAAAGTTGCGCAATCAGCGGGCGGTGTTTTTCCTGAATATAGGCGGACGTCTCACCTTTAATAAACAATGTCGGCCCGGAAAATGGTTCACCCGAGGGGGCATCTACCAGACTGTTGCTGTAATTTGCCACAATGGACTTAACATTCAGCTTGAGGCTAAAGCCGCCATCATTGTCCCGCTGCAGATTCTTTAGAATAAAACCTCTGGTGACCTTATCGGCAATCAATTCAGAGATTGCCTGATCCGCATCCCGACGGCTGGCAATCGCCTGGGTGTCGAGAATAGACAGCGCCTCAACCACATTATTATTGCTCTGGGGATAATTGACCGGAGCAATATCCGCCACCAGCAAACTGCTGACCCGGTCTGGATGATGCAGGGCCACATGCATACCCAGCTTTCCACCCAGAGAATGTCCCACCAGGTGGGCCTGAGCCAACTCCAGATCATCCATCAGTTCAACAATATCATCCGCCATCAAAGGAATACTCATGGCATCTTCATGGGGAGAGTCCCCATGGTTGCGCAGATCCACTGAAATGACCCGATACTGGCCAATCAAATCCCGAGCCAGATTGCCCAGGTTACTCAAGGAGCCAAACATACCATGCATCAAAATAACCGCGGGCCCCTGCCCCTGCTCGATGTAATTTAACTTCATGGTAAGTGACTACTCCTTAACTTCACTGCTGGGCAGCGCGATTGCGGTATTTGTCTTTGTTTTTCCGCCCGAGCTCATACAGTTTGGGACGCAAACCGCGACGCAATGAGGGAAACAGGTAACTCAGAGTAGTTAACTTGCCGCTTATCGCTGGCAGGCTGATCTCGACTTGTTTGCCCTGGGCAATCTCGACCACCGCATCAGCTACCTGAGCCGCAGAGCTCATAGGCTGGGAGAAGACAATATCTTCCACCTGATCAATTTCATCCATAATAAAGCCTGTATCAACGGGCCCTGGCGAGACCACACCCACATTGATATTGGCATCTTTTAATTCGTCGGCCAGACCATAGGCAAAGGCCCGCAGACCAGCTTTGGTTCCCGAATAGGTCACAGCACCCTGCAGCGGCGCTCGGCCTGCCAGGGAGCCAATCATAACAATGGCACCGGAGCCAGCTTTACGCAAAAATGGAATAGCGGCACAGGACAGCACCATAGGGGCACGCAGATTAATATCTACCATCGCGGCCACATCAGCCGGATCAATCTTTTCCAGATCGCCCCGGGCATGCATACCTGCATTATTGATTAGCACATGTACCTGACCAAACTTAGCCTCGGCCTTCTTTAACAGCTTAAGGCACTGCTCTGTATCGGCGACATCCATCACCTGGGTCAAGACCTCACATTGCTCACGCAACTCTTTGGCAATCTTGTTTAGTCCGGCGCGTCCACGAGCAACCAGTACCAGCTTGGCATTTTGAGCCGCAAATGCCCTTGCACAGGCAGCTCCGACTCCTGCAGACGCCCCTGTGATAATCACAGTTTTACCGCAAAATTTTTCAATCATATCTCCACCCTCTTTTATTTTTTAATGGCTAATAGATTGCTCAGCGCCTGTTGCAGCAGAGGATACTGGAAGTTAAATCCACTGTCTTGCACTTTGCGCGGAATTACCTGCCGCCCCTGCAGTAACAGTTCTTCACCCATCTGGCCGAAGAGTATTTTAACCATCAGTGCAGGCATTGCCAGTAGAGCCGGTCTGCGCAATACCACACCCAAGGTTCTGGAAAACTCAGCATTACTGACCGGGTTGGGTGCCGTGGCATTGACTGGGCCAGAAATATTATCGCAGCTTAGGCAGTGCATAATCAGAGCGACCATATCCTCAATATGAATCCAGGGCATCCATTGCTGACCATCACCAATGGGTCCACCAAGCGCCAATTTAAACGGCGGCAGCATTTTCTCCAAGGCACCCCCATGCCCCAGCACTATGCCAGTGCGCAGGTAAACAAGCCGCGCACCCAACGCCTCAAATGCCGCAGCACTCTGCTCCCAACTGCTGCACAGCTGATGGGAAAAGTTATCTACCACAGGAGAGGATTCGTCCACTGGCTTGTTGTCGCCATTGCTGTCGCCGGTGCCGCCGCCATAGAAACCAATAGCAGAACCGCTTATCACTACCTTGGGGCGCTGGGTCCTGGCCGAGAAGAATGCGCACAGCTGTTCTGTAGTACCAATGCGGCTGGTATAGAACTTCTCCTTACGCGCCGCCGTCCAGCGCCCCTTGGCCAGCGGCTCTCCGGCCAGATTAATCAGCCCATCTATCACCAGCTCAGGTTCCAGTTGATCCAGACTTTCAATCAGCCGCACTTTGTGACGAACATCATCTGGCAACTGCCGAGTCCCAGCCTTGCTACTGCGGGTCAAGACAATAACCTGCCAGTTCTCCGCGACGAGTTGCTGGCATAGATGACGGCCAATAAAGCCAGTGCCGCCGGTGATTAAAACTGTTGCCATAAACATAGCCTCCGTGATGATTTATTACGCATCAAAGCCCCATACTGGTCACAATATTTATTTTGCTCCCCGGTATATGAGTTGATATTATAGGATCCTTCTGAAGCCACAACCTTATCCAATTAAACACAACCCTCTGGACATTCATTATGAGTCTTGCTGACAAAGTATTGGCGGTAAATAACGATCTTCCCATTCGCACAGATAATAATGTACACAGCGGCAAAGTGCGCTCTGTCTACTGGCTGACTGAAGCCGATAGCCGCCGCTTGATCGTCGAAAATAACTATAATGTTGCCGCTGATGCACCATTGGCAATTATGGTTATCAGTGACCGAATCTCAGCCTTTGAATGTATCTGGCACGGCGAAGGTGGGATGAACGGTATTCCTGGCAAAGGTGCCGCGCTGAATGCCATCTCAAACCAGTGGTTTAAACTATTTCGCGAAAAGGGGCTGGCCGACAGCCATATTCTCGACGTACCCCACCCTTTGGTATGGATTGTACAAAAAGCTCGCCCGGTGATGATTGAAGCCATCTGTCGACAATATATTACCGGCTCTATGTGGCGCTCTTACGCCAAAGGTGAGCGCGACTTCTGCGGTATCCAGATCGCCGAAGGTTTGGAGCGAGACCAAAAGCTGCCAGAACTGCTGATCACGCCCTCTACCAAAGGTATTCTCACCGGTATTCCAGGCGTGCCAGAAGTAGATGATGTCAATGTATCCCGGGGCGATATTGAAAACAACTATCAGAGCTTCCAGTTTAATTCTGTAGATGACATTGATGTCTATGAGAAATTACTGGGCGAAGGCTTTGATGTCATAAGCGACGAACTGGCCAAACTGGACCAGATTTTTGTCGATACCAAATTTGAGTTTGGCTATGTCACCGATGCCAGCGGCAACGAAAAACTGATCTACATGGATGAGGTGGGTACACCGGATTCCTCCCGCATCTGGGATGGCCCCAACTACAGAGAAGGCAAAGTGGTAGAAAACTCTAAAGAAGGGTTCCGCCAGCTATTGCTCAACCATTTCCCTGACCCGGATATCCTACTCGACAAAAACCGTATGGACGAACGCAGAGCTCTGGCCACTGACAATGCGCTGCCAGAATCAGTGATGATGGCAGTCTCTGAGACCTATGTCAGCATGGCGGAAAAAATCACCGGGCAGCCTCTGGTGATTTCCGATAACCCCAAAGCTGAGATTATTCAGATCCTTAAAGACCAGTACGGTCTTATCGACTAGCATTCAATAATATTGACTGGCACCTCAAGGACGTGGGTTGCCAGTCCGCCCCGGGCAGTTTCTTTGTAGCGCTTGTGCATATCCTCACCGGTTTTGCGCATGGTGCGAATCACCTTATCCAGAGATACAAAGTGGGAGCCATCCCCCCGCAGCGCCATGCGCGCCGCATGAATCGCTTTTACCGACGCCATGGCATTTCTCTCTATACAGGGTACCTGCACCAGGCCACCAATCGGATCGCAGGTTAGACCCAGATTGTGCTCCATACCAATTTCAGCCGCATTTTCCACCTGGGCCGGTGTGCCTCCCAACACTTCCGCCAAGGCACCAGCTGCCATTGAACAGGCCGAGCCAACCTCGCCCTGACAACCCACCTCGGCGCCGCTGATAGAGGCATTCTTTTTATACAGAATACCAATGGCAGCGGCCGTTAATAAAAACCGCACCACCATCTCATCGGAGGCGCTGGGCACAAAGCGCATATAATAGTGCAACACCGCAGGGATAATACCGGCGGCACCATTGGTCGGGGCCGTTACCACTCTGCCTCCGGCCGCATTTTCTTCATTTACTGCAAGAGCATAGAGGGTCACCCAATCTAATACTGACAGGGGATCAGAGAGCGCTGCTTCAGGCCTTCTCAACAGTTGCTGGTGCAGTTCCCGGGCACGCCTGGGCACATTGAGGCCGCCAGGCAATACGCCGCCATTGCTAATACCGTTGCTGACGCAGGACTGCATTACTGACCACAGATGCAGCAGTCCTTGCCGAGTCTCCTCCTCTGGCCGCCAGGCCTTTTCATTTTCCAGCATCAGTTCGGAAATACTCAGACTATGCTGCTCACAGAGTTGCAGCAACTCCTCCGCCGAATCAAAAGCATAGGGTAACTGGTGATCGTCCTCGACAATATACGAGCTTTCAGTGGCAGAGTCGTCCACCACAAAACCACCGCCCACAGAAAAATAGGTGCGCTTGCTTAACAATACACCTGCATTGTCAAAGGCGCTGAAAATCATGCCATTGGGATGGAATGGCAATGCTTTGCGCCGGTGCAGGGTAAAGTCGGAGTCATGGTTGTAATCGATGGTATGTTCAGCCCCAAGACAGAGGCGGCCATTGTCACGAATTGCCGCCACGCGACCTGCAATTGTCGGCACATCGACCAGATCGGGGAGTTCTCCTTCAAGACCCAGCAGCACCGCCTTGGGGGTACCATGGCCTTTGCCTGTAGCACCCAGAGACCCATACATCTCAGCGCTGACTCTGGTCACCTGAAATAACAGCCCCTCGGACTTTAAAGTCTCGACAAACTGATAGCCCGCCAGCATAGGACCCACAGTATGTGAGCTGGACGGCCCTATACCCACTTTAAATAAATCAAATGCACTAATTGCCATGCACAAAAACTCTTTATTAATGTAACTGCCAGTCAATATTCCGGCATTTATAACCGGGTCCCATAACGTTTAAAAATAGACCACAACAAGCAACTTATCTATGGCCATAATTAATAAGCTGGACATGGTATGCCTCTATACACTATTGGGTGATAACAAAAGCGACCAGACTATGGTTATGGCCGCCACCACAGATAAAAACTACTCTCCAACTATTACATTTGCAGGATGTTTGAGTTAGAGTCATAGCTTTAATTTCAACAATGTGATGGCAGATGACTGAACAACAAACTATCGATATAGATACCCGCAAACTATTCAATATGGGCGCCAATTTACTGGTCGCCGGCTTTATCAATCAAAAGCCAGATGCGGCAAAAAAATTATTCAAAGAACTCAAGCAGGGCGTCAGTGTAAAATCTGGCCAATTGACCTCTGAAAAGAACAACATGGTCATTCCCATCAAACTTGAGCTTGAGCGCAGTGAATATCGCGGTCAGTTTAACTTCCCAAACTTTGAGGCTTCACTGAAGGCGCTGCTGCAAAAATTTGAGACAGAGGTGCGCAAAGATAAAGAATTAAAGGACCTGCGTACTTTGACCAATGAGGCTACAGGTGGAGTATTATTTAATCTTCCCAGCGGTGTTCAGATTGGCGACGATCTGAATGTTTTGATGATGGCGGTCGAACCTCTGAACGACTGTCTGATCGTGCGCCTTATGTTTATGGAACCAGGGCAGTTTCAAAGCTAACTCTGGTGCCTAAGGCTTTGTCATGAGCAGTCAATTACGCATTTTCAGCCGTCAACTCGCTGCCATACTTCCGGAGCTTGGCAGCGATCGTTTACCTTCTCTGCTGCTGAGCATGATCAAAAGTCTGGTACCTTTTAGCAACGCGGTCATTCTGCACTATATCAAGGGCGAAGTACCCAGAGTTCACTACAATGATATCCCTCCCAGAGAGCGTGAGTCCCAGATAGGTGCTTTTGTGACTGGTGCTTTTCTACTCGATCCTTTTTATCGTGCTGCTGTGGATAATAAAAAATCTGGTCTGTTCCGGCTCAGCGATTTGGCGCCGGAGGGATTTGAAAAAACCGAGTACTACCGCAGTTACTTTAAGTACACCCAGATCAAAGATGAAGCGGGCTATATTTTTCATCTGCCTGGGGATCAGTTTCTCAATATCTCTCTCAGTCGCTTGGCATTTAGTAAGCGTTTTGATCGTACTCAGATGGCTATTCTCGCTGATATCACTGAGGTAATGGAGTCTATTTGTATAGCCCAGTGGGGAGGAGAGGTGAAAAAACTGCAGGCTGAGTCTGGCAACCAGTTGCCTGTGCAGCTGGATAATGCGCTTAAACATTTTGGCACTGCCTATCTGACCGAACGAGAATCTCAGGTGGTGCATCTGTTTCTGCATGGGCATTCAACCAAGTCAATTGCGGAGCGTCTGGGGATTTCTCCAGAGACGGTGAAGCTTCACCGTAAAAATAGCTACGCCAAGTTGGATGTTTCTTCCCAGGCCGAGTTGTTTTATTTGTTTATCGATTCCCTAGCTAGTTTGAGTAATTATTCTGGTGGTGATCCGCTGGTTGGGTATTTATAGATCGTTTGAGCCTCCGAGTAAGGAGTGGCTGCAACCGCCTCGCATTATCGCAGTACAATCAAAACCAACTATGAACTTCGGTGACAACTTGAAGCCTGGGTGCAAGAGCTCCCTTTCAAGACCGTGGCCAGCAGGGATGTATTTACGTCGTGTTTTGAAAGGGAGCTCTTGCACCCAGGCCTGCTCCCCCCCATCGCACAGAGTCAAGAAAACACAACCTCACCAGCATCAAGATCACCAGAAATTGCATCCCCAGGCGCAAACTTACCCGCCAAAATACTCTCAGCCAGAGGATTCTCAATCAACCGCTGAATAGTCCGCTTCAGCGGCCGTGCCCCATAAACAGGATCAAACCCAACCTCCAATAACTTATCCATCACCCCAGCACTAAGCACCAAATTAAGATCATGCTCAGCCAACCGGCGATTGAGCAACTCAAGCTGAATACCAGCAATACCCGCCAATTCATTTTTGGCCAGCGGATGGAATACCACAGTCTCATCAACCCGATTAATAAACTCCGGCCGGAAATGGGCACCCACCACATCCATCACTGCCGACTTCATGGTCTCATAATTCTCCTCACCCGCCAGCATCTGAATCACATCAGAGCCCAGATTCGAAGTCATCACAATCACCGTATTTTTAAAATCAACCGTACGCCCCTGACCATCAGTCAAACGGCCATCGTCCAGCACCTGTAACAGAATATTGAACACATCCGGGTGAGCCTTCTCCACCTCATCCAACAGCAACACCGAATAGGGGCGGCGGCGTACAGCCTCGGTAATATAGCCGCCCTCCTCATAACCCACATAACCAGGAGGTGCGCCAATTAACCTTGCTACAGAATGTTTCTCCATAAACTCCGACATATCGATGCGCACCATGGCATCCTCACTGTCGAACAAAAACTCCGCCAGAGACTTACATAATTCAGTTTTACCCACACCAGTGGGGCCCAAAAATAAAAACGAACCATTGGGACGGTTGGGGTCAGCCAGACCAGCTCGGGAACGACGCACCGCATTGGATACAGCGACCACGGCCTCATTCTGGCCCATCACACGATTGTGCAGAGACTCCTCCATGCGCAGCAACTTATCGCGCTCGCCCTCCAGCATCTTAGACACTGGTATACCAGTCCATTTAGAGACCACCTCAGCAATTTCCTCCTCAGTGACCTTGTTTCTCAGCAACTGCTTCTCCGCCTGCTCCTCAGCCCCGGCACTGGCCAACTGCTTCTCGAGCTCCGGAATAATGCTGTACTGAATCTGCGCCATCTGCTCAAGATCACCGGAGCGATGAGCCGCTTCCAGATTAACCCTCGCCTGCTCAAGCTCAGCCTTAATATGAGTGGCCCCTTGCATAGAAGCTTTTTCCGCCTTCCAAATTTCCTCTAAATCGGCAAACTCCCTCTCCAGCTCCGCTATATCATCCTCAAGTTTCTTCTGCCGCTTCTTCGCCGCAGCATCCTTATCCTTCTTTACCGCTTCGCGCTCAATTTTTAACTGAATCAAACGGCGCTCCAGACGGTCCATCTCCTCCGGTTTGGAATCAATCTCCATGCGAATACGACTGCCCGCCTCATCAATCAGATCAATCGCCTTATCCGGCAACTGGCGATCAGTGATATAGCGCTGTGAGAGTTTAGCCGCAGACACAATCGCACTGTCAGTGATCTCAACTCCATGGTGCACCTCATAGCGCTCCTTCAAGCCACGAAGAATCGCAATAGTGTC
>JABJOY010000090.1 GCA_018664075.1 Porticoccaceae bacterium
AGGTAGCCAGCCATGACTGATGATCTAACCCAACACTCACAAATATGATCCTTTCATTACTTCTAGGAATAAAGCGCTCTCTGTATAGACAAACAAAATCGTCGACAGGGCCGATGAAATTTGGTCAACTGGAGTTAGCGCAAAAAGGCGCTCATTCTATCGCTCTTTACACAATTTTGTTTGATAAAAACTGCTCTCAGCAGATTTTACCGGCTGAAAGGCAGTTTCCTAAATGAACCATTAGGAGATGATGTGAAAAAACATAAAAGAGATCAGGACCATCGTTCATACGTAAAAGGCTATCAGGCCGCGATTCAGGATCGTTCATTGGCTGCATGCCCCTACCAACCTAACTCGGTAATGGCATATCACTGGTCAAGAGGTTGGCGCGAAGGACGCGAGGATTATTGGAATGGATTCAAACAGGCTTCGTTCCAACAAAAAGCCGCTAATTTATAGCATTCCACCTAACCAGTATGAGGGCTCTGCCCACCTAAAACTCAAGAGGAATCTCACGAGAAAAATCAAGAGAAACTGCAGCAAAAATAAACTTAAGCGGGAATTTATCCCGCTTGCGGCTCACACAATCAGATGAGCCACCAGAAAGGCCGCAACTCATGCGCAGTTGCGGCCTTTTCTTCGCCTAAAACAAAATTTAAATAGATTCACTATCCACCGATGTCTGCACCAAATCAGACAGTTCTCGGAGAGCCACAGAGATCATGGCAAAGTCCGGCGCAGGGCCAAGGCGCAGATCCTGCACCATGGATTGCCAGCGATCAATCAATGGCTGCTGCTGGATTCGCCAATTCTCAATCAACAGGGGAATATCGCCCAGATCTGCATGGAGCAAGCATGCCGTCAGTCGACGACGCTGACTTTCAAGATCATCCACATAGGACTCTCGAGCCAAATCCTGCCAGCGGTTATCCGGTTGCAGCGCAACGATTTGGGCCATAAACCAGTCCAGTGACAGATATTCGCCGAGGGTAAAGTACAGCTGCGCTGTCTGCTCTATGGGTTTTTGCTGCTTGATAGCAGTATCCACAATCCCCAGACTCAGGAAGGTACTATCGGAAGCGGCCAATCTGGCGGCCAGTTCTGGCTCGACCTGCCGGGCCACTAGCTCGGCTCTCTCTGCAACCCAAAGCTCTACCCATTCGGCCTGGATACGCTTTGGCAAATGTCTGATTACCGCCAGCATAGGCTCGGCAAACTGCTCAATAATAACCGTGCAGTCAAGGCTCAGACGCCGGTTGCGCAGGAACCAACGAGTTGTGCGGCGAGCCAATCGTATTAGCATATGCAACAGATCCAACTGCACATCAGCAGTCAGATTTGTATCCGCCTCAATGCTCTGCCACAGCTCATCAATGCCCAGAATATTGATCACCTGGGTGTAGGCGCGAACCACTTCGCCAGCTGAGGCACCGGTGGATTCCATCTGTCGAAAGAAAAAACTAAAACCCATTCGGTCAACCAGATCATTGGCCAGCTGGGTAGCTACAATCTCGTGGCGCAACTGATGTTCTGCAACAGCATCGCTGTAGCGCTCTATCAACTCAAGGGGGAAGGCATTGTTCACTGATCTAGCCAACCAGGGTTCAGAGAGCAAGTCCGCCTGCAACAGTACCTCTTTGAGCATTACTTTTGCATAACAGATTAATACCGACAGCTCAGGCCTTGTCCACACAGGCTGGTTGCGATTGATCCGTTCGTTAAGCTGGTCATCTGTGGGCAGAAATTCCAGCTCTCGATCCAGACGCCCGGTCTCCTCCAGCCATGCCATAAAGCGCTGATACTCCGCATGCTGCTGGTCGCTGCGATGCAGAGCCAGACTGATGGCCTGAGTTTGGCGGGCATTGTTGTGCAATACAAGCTCAGCTACAGCATCTGTCATCGAGGCCAAAAACTGATTGCGCTCGTCCATGCCAAGCTGGCCGGACATCACCTGTTTATTTAACAAAATTTTGATATTGACCTCATGGTCCGAGCAGTCAACACCAGCGGCATTATCAATAAAGTCGGTATTACACAGGCCGCCGCCCAGGCAGAACTCAATCCGTCCACGCTGGGTCATACCCAGATTGCCCCCCTCTCCAAACACACGACAACGCAGTTCCTTGCCATTGACCCGCAGGCCATCATTGGCACGGTCGCCTACCTCGGCATTATTTTCTCCGGAGGATTTTACATAGGTGCCAATGCCGCCATTCCAGATAAGATCCACCTTAGATTTAAGCAGCGCAGTCATCAATTCGGAGGGAGTCACTTCGGTTTTATCAATATCAAACCGGGCTTTTATCTCTGGTGTCAGTTTTAAAGATTTGGCCGCGCGGGAATACAGGGCGCTGCCCTTGGACATTAGAGATTTATCAAAGTCGTCCCAGGTGCTGCGGGGAGTCTCAAACAGTCGTTTGCGCTCAGCAAAGGTCGCCGCAGAATCCGGGTTGGGGTCAACAAAGATATGCAGATGGTTAAAGGCGGCCACTAGCTGAATATGCTCAGACAGCAGCATGCCATTGCCAAAAACATCACCGCCCATATCGCCAACACCCACCACAGTGAAATCCTGCTTTTGGATATCCATGCCTATTTCACGGAAATGTCGCTGCACTGCCACCCAGGCACCGCGAGCGGTAATACCCATACCTTTGTGATCGTAGCCATTGCCACCACCGGAGGCGAAAGCATCACCCAGCCAGAAGTTGTTAGCTTCGGAGATTTCATTGGCGATATCAGAGAAGGTAGCCGTACCTTTGTCCGCAGCCACTACTAGATAGGGGTCATCGGTATCCCGGCGCACCACATCAGTGGGCGGCACCACTTCGCCATCAATCAGATTGTCACTGATATCCAAAAGAGCCTGAATATACAGCATATAACTGGCTATACCCTCTTGCAGCCAGGCATCCCGGCCAGCGGCCATGGTCGCCTGTTTGGCGACAAAGCCGCCCTTGGCACCAGTGGGCACAATCACGGCATTTTTGACCTGTTGAGCTTTTACCAGGCCCAGTACTTCGGTGCGATAGTCCTCCAGACGATCGGACCAGCGCAGACCTCCGCGAGCCACTTTGCCACCGCGCAGATGCACACCCTCAACTCTTGGTGAGTAGACAAAAATCTCAAAGGCAGGCCTTGGCTTGGGCGCCAGACTGATTGCCCCAGTCTCAAGTTTGACTGAGATATAGGATTTGTACGTACCATCGGCAAACGTCTGAAAAAAGTTGGTGCGCAATGTTGCCTGAATCACTTCCAGATAACTGCGAATCACATTGTCTTCACTGATATTGTCGACATTATCCAATGCAGCAATCACGTTATTGACCAGACCGTCGGAGCGCTCGGTGCGATTATCTCCCGCATAGCGGGGATCAAAATAGCTCTTAAACAGGGCGACCAGATTGCGGGTAATATCCAGATAGCGGGACAATGTGTCGGCAATGAAGTCCTGACTGTAGGAAATACCCAGCTGCTTGAGGTAGCGGGCATAGAGTCGCAACATGGCCACCGCCCGCCAATCCAGACGCGCACCCACAACCAGGCGGTTGAAGCTGTCATTCTCCGCATCGCCCTTCCACACTCGGCCCAGTGCCTCTTTAAAACTGCTCTGCACCGCAGAGACATCCACATTCACATCGAGGGAAAATGACAGGTTAAATTCCTGCATCCATACCTGGGTTTCGCCATCCGGCTGAATCAAATAGGGGTGCTCCATAACCACTCGAAAGCCCAGATTTTCCAGCATGGGAATCATATCTGACAGCTCCAGCGGCGCCTCGCGGTGGAACAGCGCCAGCTGTAGATCATTGTTGCCCGCTTGGTTCTGATGCTTTAAATCAATCGCCAGCTCACCGGAATCCTGCAGCTGGTCAAACAGTTGGATATGTTTAAGGGCCTGCTTAGGGTTGTAGAGTTCTCTGTAGGCAGAGGGAAAAGCCTGCTTAAAACGCCGGGCCAGAGCCAGTGCATCTATCTCGGCCATATCCTGCATCGCGGCTTCAGCAAAGCTGTCGGACCAGGTTCTAGTAATATCTTTAACCAGCTCTTCAAGCTCGGCGCTACCCACATCAGGCTGTATATTGTTGTCCAGCTGATACACCAGATAGATACGCACCAGTACCGACTCAGGCAGAAACTGGGTGCTGAACTCAGACTCCCTGGCACCCAGCCGCTCGCCAATAGCCAGACGGATTTTTTGCCGTGCCACAGTGCTAAAGGCTTCCCGCGGAATATAGACAATGCAGCTGACAAATTTATTAAACGGATCCGGGTGCACAAACACTTTGGTCACGCGCCGCTCATATATCTGCCAGATACCTATGGCTGTATCGGCCAGCGCCTCGCGACTGACATGAAACAACTCATCCCGCGGGTGAAAATCCAGAATCGCCTGCAGCGCTTTGCCATCGTGACTGTTGGGACTAAACCCTGAGTTATCCACCACCCAGCTAACTTTTTTACGCAGCACAGGAATGCGCCGCGGACTGTAGGAATAAAACTGTGAGGTATACAAACCGAGAAATCGCACCTCTCCAATGGCTTGCCCCTGATCGTTAAAGCGTTTAACCACCAGGTAGTCGGAGTACACATCCCGATGCACCCGGGAGCGCTGGGACGATTTGGTAACCGTTAATATTTCGCCACTTTTATAGAGTGCCTGCACACCTGGGCTAAGTTCGGTCATCGACTGCTGACGGGCATCCCGTCCGTATTTCTTAAACAGCCCCCGGCGGCTATCGGCCACCTCCACCAGAAACTGCTTGCCCCCATTCTCTTGCAGAGCAAACTCAACGCAGCCGGTAAAGGTGAAGTACCCATTGTAAATCCAGCGCAAAAACTCAAGAGATTCCTGAGTCTCCTCAGACTCAGGGGCATTGCTTTGCAGCTCGGTGATCAGTTCCTCAACACGCCCGCGCATTGATTCAAAACTGTCTACCACCACCTGCACATCATCCAGCACCGCCATCAACTCCCGGTGCAAATCAACCAATTCAGATTCAGTATGACGGTCTACCTCAATACTGATCAGGGCTTCCCGCTGAGCGCCCTCTTTGTAATCAGAACTGGTAGCCTGCAAAATACCCCTGTCGTTGCGCAGCGCCCAGATTGGGTTGCTATGCAATGTGTAGATGTTGAGGCCCCGGCGGTTGAGTACAATGCGCAATGAATCAACCAAAAACGGCATATCAATCTGGTTGATGTAAATGCAGGTGTAGCGGTTATGCCAGCCCCCTGCCTCTGTATCCGGGTTAAATACCCGCACCGAGGCACTGCATCCATTGACCGGCTCAGCGGCGGCACTGCCGAAAACTAGCAATTCCCAGAGACTATTGAATATTACTTCCGGTGGGCGATTGAGATACTCAGTATCCGGATGAAAATGCACAGCACTGGTAATAAATTGTTGGAATTGCTCAAGCTGGGATTTGTCGAGTTTTTTCTTGGCGATAGCGCTTAGCGCCTGCAGCATTTCGCTACGCTGAGTATTATTTTTTGCATCCATGAGCGGGTTTTGCAACCTTTAAGTAATTTACAAGTCTGTAACTTGGTTTTATAAAATTCCTGTGGCTAATGTAACAAAAGATATTCAACCTTGGGTAGTAAAAACCCAATAATTTTTATCTACTAAAGGACACTATAGGAGAGAACCAAAAAACATAATTGAGACTTGCTGCCATAGGCAATAGAATCATCGTCCGCCTTATTAACTGAATCAATGTAGGGGTTACTTTTGCACCAGAATATCAACCAAATCAAGCAGTGGCTGGCGAGCAAAATTGTCGGTCAGGAACATCTTGTAGAGCGTCTGATTATTGCCCTGCTCGCCGACGGCCACCTGCTGGTGGAAGGAGCACCGGGGCTGGCAAAAACCAAAGCCATCAAAACATTATCTGAAGGGCTTGAAGCGGACTTCCACCGCGTTCAGTTTACCCCTGACCTGTTGCCTGCAGATATTACCGGCAGTGATATCTACCGCCCGCAACAGGGAACCTTCGAATTTCAGGCCGGCCCCTTGTTCCACAACCTGGTACTGGCGGATGAAATCAACCGCGCACCGGCCAAGGTACAGTCAGCTCTGCTGGAAGCCATGGCTGAACGACAGATATCCGTAGGTAAAAATACCTACCAGCTGCCAGAGCTGTTTCTGGTGATGGCCACGCAAAACCCCATTGAGCAAGAGGGAACCTATCCACTGCCGGAAGCCCAGATGGATCGCTTCCTGATGCATATTATGGTCGACTATCCTGCACCGGAAACCGAGCGCACCATCCTGGCCCTGTCGCGACAGGAAGCCAAGGCACAGCCTCTGGATACTGTTAAACCATTGCCCCAGAAAACATTGTTTGCCGCCCGCAGTGAAGTCCTGGACGTTCATATGAGTGAATCGGTGGAAGAATATTTAGTGCAATTGATTCTGGCCACCAGAAATACCCAGGCCTACGGCGGCGATCTGGCCCTGTGGCTGGACTATGGTGCCAGCCCCAGAGCGACCATTGCCCTAGATCGCTGCAGCCGGGCACTGGCCTGGCTTGAGGGCCGAGACTTTGTCACCCCGGACGATATTCGTGCCGTTGCCCATGATGTATTGCGTCATCGTCTGATTCTGAGTTTTGAGGCAGAGGCCGCAGGCATCACTGCCAATCAGGTTATCGACAAACTGCTGGAGACCGTGCCATCCGCATGAGTGAACCAGTGGACCCAACAGCTAACAGCGAAAACCCCGCGGTCGCCAGTCTGGCGCAGATGATCAAACTGCGCTATGGCGCCCGTGAGCTGACTGGCTTCCCAAAAATTCAGGCCAGACAGATGCTGGCTGGCGGCCATAAATCACGCTTTCGCGGGCGCGGCATGGACTTTGATCAGGTGCGTATCTATCAGCCCGGCGACGATGTGCGCAGCATTGACTGGCGAGTAACTGCCCGCACCCAGGTGCCCCACACCAAGATCTTTAGCGAAGAGCGCGAGCGCCCCATATTAGTGATTAGCGATCTGCGCGGGCCAATGTTTTTTGGCAGCCAGCGTCTTAAATCGGTGGTCGCCTGCGAAATTTCTGCAGCCCTGGCCTGGGCCGGACTGGCCGCCAATGATCGCGCTGGCGGTCTGGTCTTTGGCCCACAGCAGCAGGTCGATATTAAATCTCGTCGCAGCCATCATGCGGTACTGCAATTTATCCATGCCCTCCATGAGTACAGCAGCCAGCTGTTAGAGCCGCAACCAGATCACTTCAGCCTTCGGGATATTCTTGAGGAATCCCGACGTTTTATTTTGCCAGGCAGCACAGTATTTATTGTTAGTGACTTCCATGATTTGGACAGCGGCTGCGAGCGCCACCTGTTTGAACTGGCCCGCCACGGCAATCTCAATTTCTGCCATGTCTATGACAACATTGAAACCGAGCTGCCACCACCCTCTCTCTATGCGGTCACAGATGGTCAGCAGCGCACCATGCTCGACAGCAGCAATAAGCAACTGCGCCAACAATTTGTCGATGCCTTTAATGAGCGCAGCCAACATTTGCGCAAACTCAGCGAGCAGCTGTCCGCAGGATTACTGCCCTTTAACAGTGCCGACAATGTGATGTCCGTGCTGGCACGAGCCTACGGCAAGCGGCGCAATGCTGCACGCTCCAGAGGTCAGGCAAAATAATGATGGTGTGCCGATGAACCCCAGCGACCCTCTGGCCCAATTGCGGGATATCCATCTGCCGGCAGATATCTCACACTGGCCGCTGGCACCAGGCTGGTGGCTGCTTGTTATCGTCGCTGCCAGCCTGCTTGGCTGGCTCAGCTGGTTGCTGGTAAAACGCTACAGGGCAAGACTCTATCGCCGTCAGGCCATGTTAAAAATCACCCAGCTGCAACAGGATCCGGGTGCGGATCTGCTGCCAGCGCTGTTTGCCACATTAAAACAGACTGCCAACAGCGCCTACCCAGAGCGACATTTCAGCAGCCTGAGTATCAACGACTTTATCGCCTTTATGCAGAGTAGCTGCGACCAACCACTGTTCGAGAACCTGCCCTCCAATCTGGATAATATGCTCTATGCCGAGCAGCCGGAAATTGATAGCGCTATGGCAGAGCAGCTTGTTAGCAGCGCCATTATCTGGATCAAACAGCATCAGACCAGGGTTGCGCCAGCATGTTAAATCTACTCTGGCCCTGGGCACTGGTTCTGTTACCCCTGCCGTTTATTTACCGCCGTTTGCGCGCCCCTGCAGATATTAATATCCGTGCCCTGCGCGCGCCAATACTGGCCAGTGCAGCCCAGGGTACTGAACTGTCAATCAATGCCAGCAACTGGCGCAAAAACCTGGTGCTGTTGTTACTAACATTATCCTGGGTGGCCGCCGTACTGGCTCTGGCGCGACCTGTCTGGATAGGTGAGCCTGTCGCAGTGCCCACCAATGGTCGGGATATTTTGCTGGCGGTGGATATCTCTGGCAGCATGGAGCGGGAAGATATGCAATTGCGCGGCCGCGACGTCAATCGGCTGGTGGCGGTAAAAGCCGTGGTCAGTGACTTTGTTATCAAGCGCGAAGGTGACCGTCTGGGGCTGGTTCTATTTGGTGAAAAAGCCTATCTGCAAACCCCTCTAACCTTTGATCGCAAGACCATGGAGACATTATTAAATGAAGCCCAAATTGGTTTTGCTGGCAATAATGGCACGGCTATAGGTGATGCCATTGGCTTGGCGGTCAAGCGCCTGCAAGACCGCCCGGAAAACCATCGGGTGGTAATCTTACTGACCGACGGCGCTAACAATGCCGGTGAACTGGAGCCTTTAAAAGCAGCAGATCTGGCCCGCCGCGCCAAGGTAAAAATCTACACCATTGGCATAGGTGCTGATGTTCAGGAGACCTGGGGGCTATTTGGCAAACGGGTCACCAACCCCAGCGCTGATCTCGATGAAGCCACATTAACTGGCATAGCCGAGGCCACTGGCGGGCTGTTTTTCCGCGCCCGCAATCCACAGGAGCTAGCCGCTATCTATGCCGAACTCAATAGACTGGAACCCATTGAGCAAGAGGCAGAAACCATTCGCCCTGTGGCCAGTCTGTTTTACTGGCCTCTGGCTGTGGCCTTTATGCTAAGCCTTTTGGTCGCTGTCATTAACAGTCGCAGAGGTGCCCATGTCTGATTGGCTGCAAGGCATAGAGCAGCTGCATTTTCTCAGACCCTGGTGGTTTGTAGGGCTGCTACCCTGTGTTGTGATAATCGCATTTTATCAATGGCGCAAACGCAGTGCAGGCAACTGGGAAAATATTATTAACCCGGAATTGCTGCCGTTTTTAATGCAGGGGGACAGTGGCAAAAAAGGACGCGCCAGTGGTCAGGTTCTCGGCTGGGTTGCCGCGGCCTGGTTACTCTGTTGCGCCGCCCTCGCCGGGCCAACATGGCAGCAGCTGCCCCAACCGGTGCACAAGCAAGATAGCGCCCTGGTCATTATTTTTGATTTATCCCCCAGCATGCTGGCTCAGGATATTGCGCCCAGCCGACTGGTGCGGGCCAGATTTAAACTGATCGATATTCTTAAACAGCAGGATGAAGGCTTTAATGGGCTGGTAGTCTATGGCGGCGAAGCCCACACAGTGTCGCCTCTGACCGAAGATAGCAACACCATCATCAGTCTGGTGCCAGTGCTGCACCCCAGTCTTCTGGCCGAGTACGGCAGCAACACTGAGGATGCCATAGAGATGGCCATTAATCTGGCCACCAACGGGGGCTATACCCAAGCCGATCTGTTGCTGATCACCGATGGGGTCGCCAGATCTGCATTTAGTACCATTCAGGCCATGCTGGCACAGTCGGGCAACTTTCGCCTGTCGATACTTGGTGTTGGCACCGCTCAGGGGGCACCAATTCCCTATGGTAATGGCAGCTTTGTCAAAGATAGCAGCGGCGCTATTTTAATCCCCAAACTGGATTCATCTTCATTGCAGATGCTGGCCGGTTACAGCGGCGGCATCTACCGCCAGCTCAGTGCCGACGACTCGGATATTGAGCAACTGCTGGCCAGTACAGAGCTGCTGTTCCCGGATGCCACCAGAGAACTGGATCGCTCCTTTGACCTGTGGGACGACCAGGGCTTCTGGCTGATCATATTATTATTGCCAGTATTGCTGCTTAGCTTCCGCAAAAATATTGTGGCTATGGTGCTGATAGCTCCATTATTAATCCAGCCACAGACTGCAGATGCCTCAGTCTGGCAGGATCTGTGGCAAACCCCTGATCAACAGGCGGCTGAAGCATTGGCCGCTGGAGATGCAGCCACAGCTCAGGCACTTTTTGAGGACAGCCAGTGGCGCGCCAGCGCCGCCTACAGATCTGGCGATTACAGTGCGGCCATTGATGACTTTGCCAGTTCCGACAGTGCCGATGCCCATTACAATCGCGGCAATGCCCTGGCCAAAGCCGGAGATCTAGAGGCCGCTATTGAAGCCTACAATGAAGCTCTGGAGAGACAGCCAGAGATGGAAGATGCTATCGCCAATCGCGATCTGCTGGAACAGCTAAAACAGCAGCAAGAGCAAAAACAGGAACAGCAGCAAGACTCATCCGATCAACAGCAAGATGATCAGCAGCAGAACCAAGAGCAGAATCAGCAGCAGTCTTCCAATAATGAGGACAGTCAGCAACAGCAAAACCAAGATCAATCACAACAGGATCCGCAACAAAATAACCAGCAGCATCAAGAGCAAAAGCAGGAGCAAAGCCAGGAACAGGACAGCGAGGACAAGTCCGAACAGGAACAGCAACAATCTGAGCAAGAATCCAAGCAAAAGCCTGAGCAAGAGCAGCAGGCGCAGGCCCAAGAGGCAGAGCTTACTGAGGAAGAAAAACAAAACCAGCAAGAGATTGAACAGATGCTGCGCCGGGTACCAGATGATCCCGGCGGTCTGCTGCGGCAAAAATTTCGCTATCAGTCGCGACAGCGCGCACTGGAGCAACGACAACCCAAACCACCCAATGAGCAAGAGCGCTGGTAAATGAATGTATCCATGGTAAAAAACCTTCTCCCATTGTTGCTGTTGGCAGTTTCCACATTGAGCTGGGCTGCGCTAACCGCCACTGTTGATCGTAGCGTTATAGACAGCAATGAAACCCTGCAGTTGGTGATCAGATACGATGGCCAGGTCATGACTGGGCAGCCGGATTTTAGCCCTTTGGAAAACGACTTTGAGATTCTGTCCAACAACCGCCAACAGCAGTACAGCTGGGTCAATGGCCAGTCTGAATCCTATACCGACTGGACCATGGTGCTAATGCCAAAACGCACAGGGTTGGTATTAATCCCCTCCCTGAACTTTAAAAAGAATGTCAGCAATGCAGTGGAAATCAGAGTGCGCAGTGCCAGCGCCGCAGCCGCTGGTGCAGGCAAACAGCCTATTTATACCGAAACTCTGGTGGATAAAGAGTCTGTCTATATTCAGGAGCAGCTGGTGCTTACCCATCGCCTTTACACCTCAGTGCAATTATCAGATTTGAGTCTCTCTGACCTCAATGTGCCCGATGTGATATTGCAAAAAATTGGCGACAATCAATATCAAAAAACCATCAATGGCAGAAACTATCTGATTGTCGAAATAAAGTACGCATTGTTCCCCCAGGTGGCAGGCAAACTTGTTATTCCCGCTCTGCGTTTTGGTGCTTACGAAAGTAATGGCCGCAGCCAGTTCGGCGGCTTTACCAATCGAGGCACGCGCATCTTTCGCAGCACCGAGAGCAAGATTGTCGACGTTAATGCAAGACCTGCTCATATAGCAGCAGATCAATGGATGCCAAGTTCTGAAGTCCAGCTTGCTGAGCAGTGGAGCACTGACCTAAATAATCTGACGGTGGGCGAACCAGTCACCAGAGCCATTGCCATTAGTGCCGCGGGATTAACCGGCGCCCAGATAACCCCAATCCAGATCATTGAGAGCGACGACTATAAAATCTACCCGGATCAGCCCCAGCTCCAGGAACAGGCAAAAGACTCGACCATAGTAGGTACCCGCACTGAAACCCTGGCCATGGTGCCCGGTCGGGCCGGTGAGATTACCTTCCCCGCAATCAATGTGCGATGGTGGGATACGGTCAATCAGCGCATGCAAACCGCAAGTCTGGCCGCCAAAACAGTACAGGTCAGACCCGGCACAGCATTGGCTATTAGCCCAGCTACTGTTCAGCCACAAGCTATGGAGTCGCTTGCTATTGGGGCTAGTGAAAAGCCCTCTGAGCTGTCCCTGCTGACTAACTTATCCCTGGCATTCAACGCGCTGTTGATTGCCGCTCTGGCCTTGCTGCTATTAAAAAGACCCAGATCGGGATTAGCTGGACGAACCAGCGCCGAGCCAGCCACACCGGCATTGTTGAGCCTTAAACAAAAATTTAAGGCCATTGAAATCCAGGCGGATAAAAATAATATGATGGGCATGCGCGATGCTATTTTGGTCTGGGGCCGGCAACTGTTCGCCGAGACGCCACCTACAACATTAAAAGACCTCAGCTTGTTATTGGCTGATCTGGAGTTGCAGCAACAATTTACCCAGCTTGATCGACAGCTTTATAAAGATAATGCCAGTGGCGATCAGCTTGATATTCAACTGCTGTTACAACGTCTTAAGCAGCAGTCCAGCTTCTCCCGCAAAAGCACAGCCACGCGAGGGCAAGAATTACAGTCACTGTATCCTGAGTAAGCGGCTTATTTCACTGGCCCTTTAACCGGGTAAACAGGAACTAGCAGTTTGAGATTAATATAAAAATTAATAACCACAGGAAGCAAACCCAATGTCACAGCAGCCTTATCGCCACGCGGCTGAAAACCCCAGCCCCCACGATCACAATGACAAAAAAAACATAACCGAGAAAAATGCTACAGACTATTGGCGCGCCAATTTACGCTTATTGGCAACGCTTTTGGTGGTCTGGTTTACGGTTTCTTTTGGTTGTGGAATTCTTCTGGTGGACTGGCTCGATCAGTTTACATTTTTTGGTTTTAAACTTGGTTTCTGGTTTGCTCAACAGGGAGCTATCTATGTATTTGTTGCGCTGATATTTATTTACGCTTGGCGAATACAAATTATTGAACGTCAATTTGGCGTCGATGATGATGCTGAGGAGGAGTCCCTGTGAGCACTCAACTACTGACGTATTTATTTGTCGGAGCCTCTTTTGCGCTCTATATAGGTATTGCTATCTGGTCCCGCGCAGGCTCGACCAAAGATTTCTATGTGGCCGGCGGGGGCGTAAATCCTGTGGTCAATGGTATGGCCACCGCTGCCGACTGGATGAGTGCAGCTTCATTTATTTCCATGGCGGGTATTATTTCCTTTATGGGCCGAGATGGCTCTGTATACCTATTAGGCTGGACCGGTGGTTATGTGCTGTTGGCACTGTTACTGGCTCCTTATCTGCGCAAGTTTGGCCGCTTTACCGTGCCCGACTTTATCGGTGAGCGCTACTATTCCAAAACAGCTCGCATAGTCGCTGTTATATGTCTGATCTTTGTGTCATTCACCTATGTAGCGGGCCAGATGCGCGGTGTCGGTATTGTATTTTCCCGGTTTCTCGAGGTGGATGTAGAGACCGGCGTAATTATCGGCATGGCCGTCGTATTTATGTATGCAGTTCTCGGTGGCATGAAAGGCATTACCTATACACAGGTAGCCCAGTACTGCGTGCTGATTTTTGCCTATATGGTACCGGCTATTTTTATCTCCATTATGATCACAGGCAATCCTATTCCCCAACTGGGGTTTGGTGCTGAGGTAGCCGATGGCTCCGGGATCTCTGTGTTAGAAAAACTCGATACCGTGCTAATCGACCTCGGATTTGGCGCCTATACGGAGGGCAGTAAATCAACCATAGATGTCTTTGCTATCACCGCAGCTCTGATGTTTGGCACTGCCGGTCTGCCCCATGTGCTGGTACGTTTTTTCACTGTACCTAAAGTCTCTGACGCACGAAAATCTGCTGGCTATGCTCTGGCCTTTATCGCCATTCTTTACACCACTGCACCTGCCGTCGCCTCCTTTGCCCGCCTCAATCTCGTAGACACTGTGCACAACACTAGCTATGAACAGGCTCCTCAGTGGTTTAGCAACTGGGAGAATACTGGCCTGGTAGAATGGCAGGACAAAAATAATGATGCTGTGATGCAGTACAGCGCAGGGATAGACAATGAAGTAACAATTGACCGGGATATTATAGTGCTGGCCAATCCAGAAATTGCCGATCTTCCCGGCTGGGTAATTGCCCTGGTGGCTGCCGGCGGTGTGGCTGCCGCTCTATCAACGGCTGCCGGCTTGCTACTGGTAATATCCAGTTCGGTGTCCCATGATTTGCTCAAACAAACTCTGATGCCCGCCATCACAGAGAAACAGGAACTACTATTTGCCAGAATTGCCGCCGCTGTGGCCGTCTGTATTGCCGGTCTATTCGGCATATACCCACCTGCCTTTGTGGCTCAGGTAGTTGCTTTTGCCTTTGGTCTGGCGGCCGCTTCATTATTTCCCACCATTGTGATGGGGATCTTTAGCAAACGCATCAACAAACAGGGTGCCATCGCCGGTATGCTGTCGGGATTAATCTTTACTTTTTTCTATATTCTGTATTTTAAATTTGTCTCGCCGCAGCTTAATAACGCCGAACACTGGTGGTTAGGTATTTCACCCGAGGGTATTGGCTTTATAGGGATGTTGCTTAATATAGGGGTCGCGTTTGTCGTCAGCCACCTCTCACCACCACCTCCCGCCGAAGTACAGGATCTGGTGGATGGTATTCGTATTCCCAGTGGTGCGGCGGTGGCTCACAGTCACTAAAGAGGCCAATGATCTGCGGTAAAAAACTGCCATAAAAAAGGAGGCTTAAAAAGCCTCCCAAGTTCAGGGTTACATACTGTTCAGACGGAACGTGCTAACCGTAATTAGCACTCCAGGTTGCCCTGGTCGTCTGAACATCAGCTCAGATCGTGCAAGATCGGGAAGCTGATACTAAAAGACTAGTCCATAGTTTCATGGTCTGCCAAAACTTCGTCCAATATGCCTATCATCGCCCAATTAAAGGGACTTTGTGACGATTTCCTGCAGATCTTTTACCAGATTTTCCTGTTTACCAATATTTTGCAGTGCATCCCGCATCAATTGTCTGTTGGGCTCGGGGAATTTCTTCCATCTGGTCAATGGGGTCACCAGTCGCGCAGCCACCTGGGGATTAACCGAATTCAGGGCACAGATTTGCTCCTGCAAAAACTTATAGCCGCTGCCATCAGCACTGTGGAAATTAATCAGGTTAGCCGAACAAAATGCACCGATCAGACTGCGAATTTTATTTGGGTTGGTCATATTAAACGCCGAATGCTGCAACAGCGCCTGCACCCGCTGCAACCCACCGGGCTGACTGTTAGTCGCCTGAATCTGTAGCCACAGATTCATTACTAGGGCTTCATCACGATACTGCTGTTCAAACTGCTGCAGTGCCTTCTCTGCATAGGCAGCTGCCCAAGAGCAGTTCACCAGAGCCGACAGCGCTGCGGCCTGATCAGTCATATTGTCGGCATGGTTAAACTGCTGCCAGGCCAGCTCCGGGCCAATATTATCCACCAGCATCAGATAACTCAGAGAGGCATTTTTAAGCCCCCTACGGCCGATCTGATCTGCCACTGGGGCATAGACCTGTTGGATATTATGGCGGTTATAGGTCGCAACCAGCTGCTCTTGCAATGCCTGTGCAATCTGTTGACGGGCAAATTGGCGAGCCTGATAAATGGCCTGCACATAAATCTCGGCGGCCTGCTCATGGAGCTGGGCTTCGCCGGGGAGCTGCAGCATTAACTGCACCATGGCCGGATCCAAACTCTGATCCTCAAGCAGCAGAGCAAAGGCTTCAATAAGCTGGCTGTCCATGACCATGGGTCGCTGGGCAATACAATCCTCTACCAGCTGCTGCAGCACCGAAAAAGACAATGTCTGGCAGGCGTCCCAGCGATTAAAGCCATCTGTATCTCTGGCCATTAAAAAGGCCAGCTGCTCGGGGCTGTAGTTATAATCCAGCTTCACCGGGGCAGACAGGCCGCGCAACAATGAGGGCACTGGCTGCTCGGCAATATTCTCAAATACCACCTGCTGTTTGGCTTCCGTCAGCTCAACGACCGTTTCACAGTCGCCAGCCTGGTTGAGGGGTATTTCGCCGCTCTCCCCCAACAGGCCGAGCTTGACTGGAATAACAAAAGGTAGCTTCTCTGCCTGCCCAGGTGTTGCTGGGCAGCTTTGTTCAAACTCCAGGCTATAGGTCTGAGCTTCGGCATTGTAGTCAGTGCGCACACTCAGCACTGGCGTGCCCGCCTGCTTATACCAGCGCCGGAACTGGGTGAGGTCGCGGCCACTGACATCTTCCATGGCCCGGACAAACTCTTCGATAGTAACCGCCTCACCATCATGGCGATCAAAATACAGATCTGTGGCTTGTCGATACAGATCCTGCCCCAGCAATGTGTGATACATGCCGACAATCTCGGCGCCTTTTTCATACACGGTCAATGTGTAGAAATTATTAATCTCCATGTAGGAGTCCGGCTGCACTGAATGGGACATGGGGCCGCCATCTTCAGTAAACTGAAAACTGCGCAAATAGTTAACATCTTCAATGCGTTTAACCGTTGGCGAGTTCATATCTGCTGAAAACTGTGAGTCACGATAAACGGTAAAACCTTCTTTTAAACTGAGCTGAAACCAGTCCCGCAGATTGACTCGGTTGCCCGACCAGTTGTGGAAATATTCATGGGCAACAATTGCCTCCACCCGCTGGAATGCTGCATCGGTGGTGGTTTTTGGATTGGCCAATACCGCAGAGGTATTAAAAATGTTCAGACCTTTGTTTTCCATGGCCCCCATATTGAAATCATCCACCGCCACAATCATAAAAATATCCAGATCATATTCGCGGCCATAGACCTGTTCATCCCAGGCCATGGAGTTTTTCAGAGACAGCATGGCATGGTCACATTTATCCAGATCTTTCTCTTCGACAAATATCTGCAGGGGAATCTCTCGACCTGACATGGTGGTAAAGCTGTCTTCGACCACAGCCAGAGTGCCGGCCACTAGGGCAAATAAGTGGGAGGGTTTTTTAAATGGATCATGCCAGGTGACAAAATGACGGCCAGCATCCAGGTCACCCCGCTCTGTGGCGTTGCCATTGGACAGCAGCACCGGATAAGTAGCTTTATCGGCAATTATCTTAACGGTAAATACGGACATAATATCCGGGCGATCAGGGTAGAAGGTGATGCGGCGAAAACCCTCGGCTTCACATTGGGTACAGTACATGGTGCGCGAGCGGTACAGCCCCATCATCGACGTGTTAAGTTGCGGCTGAATCAGCACCTCGGTTTTAACCTGGCAGCTGGCTGGCAGATTGTGCACTGACAGCAGGTCATCGGTGAGACTGTATTCGGCCTGCTCAAGGCGCCTGCCATCCACCTCAATCCATTGCAGTTCAACATCGCCTTTGCGATTTAATTCAAAGGAACCGGTTTGATCATCGCTGGCGCTATTGCGCCTTACTGCTAGGTTGGTGGTCACTTTTGTCTGGGTATCTCCCAGTTCAAACACCAGATCTGTGCTGTCCACCAAAAAGGCAGAGACTTTGTAGTCTTTCAAATAAATGGTTTGGGGTAATCCATCTTTCACGTTACTGGTCCTTTTTAGCTCGCTGAAAACCTGACATTGTAGCCAGTGTATTTGCGGATATTGATAACCCCGCTATCAAGAATAAGGTACTGGCCCTTAATCCCTTTTAACAAACCCTCCACCAGTGGCTGCTTATCGAGATTAAAGCTCTTCACTTTTTCCGGAAACTCCCTGACCGGAAAATTGATCTCGGTGGTGGTTTCGCTGTAGAGGCGCTGCAGTGCCTGCAGACCGAATTCCTGCTCCAGTAGCTCCAGCCCGGACTCTGACTTTGCCATCAGCTCATCGCGAATAGTTGCCAGCTCTACCGGCTCTGCATCGCCCTTAAGCATTTTCTGCCAGCTGGTTTTGTCAGCCACATGCTCACGGATACAGTCTTCAATCAGCCCGGCCTGATACCTGGTCTGCACTCTAAAGATCGGCAGCCCCTGAGTGGCCCCCTGATCAATCCAGCGAGTCGGCAACTGGGTGCCCCGGGTAATGCCAACTTTGACACCGGAGCTATTGGCCAAATAGACAAAATGATCAGTAAAACAGTACTTCTCACCCCATTCCGGGTCCCGGCAAGTGCCATGGTGAAAATGGCATCGCTCCGGACTCATAATGCAGGTATCGCACTGGGGCAATTTGGTAAAACAGGGGTAGCAATAGCCCTGGCTAAAACTTTTTTTAGAGCGGCGGCCACAGTGAATACAGTGAATATCGCCCACATGTTCGATAGCAATATTGCTGCCAATCAAATCGTTTAAAGGAATTCTCTGGTCGTCCAGTGGCAGTTGATACTGCACTAACTCCGCTAGCTGCACATCCATTTTGGCCAGATGGCCTGAAGCTTGTATCGACATTATTCTTTCCACTGAATAGGTTGAGGCTGCTCATCTTCAGGAGATGGAGGTTCACAGGCAGTGGTTTTTGGCGGCACATAACCGGTGCGCTGGTCTACGGGCTTGCGGGCATCATAGGCAATAACAGCCTGTATACAGAGCTCTTTCTGCCCGTAGCCAAGCACTCGACCATCGGGCCATTTACCCAGCTCAATGGCTCGCTTAAGGCTCTCATAAATCTCTGGGGTAATACTGTCCAACAACTGCTTTAAATCCACAAATACTCCCTAAATGCCGACGACTAAAATCCTCAGGATCGCTTAGCCGCCGATAACAAACCAAACACCAGACCCAGCAACAGGCCAATGGCAAAACCGCCAAAATGGGCGCCATTGGCAATGCCCACACCAAGTATCACTTCCATCACCCCGGACATGCCGACCAGTAACCAGATCAGCATAAAGCCCAATACTCCAGGCGGCAGCTGCAGGGCAGGTTCGGGGACAAATCTGCCCTTGACCCAAATATAACCCAGCAGTGCATAGACAACACCCGACATGCCACCAAACATGGCTGAGCCGCCCCAGCCAGACTGAATCATATTGGAAAAAACACCGCTGACAACTACCACCATCAGCAGATGCACAGACCCTGACAGCTGCTCAATGCGAGAGCCCAGTATGGCCAGCCACAAAACATTAAATGCCAGGTGGGCCAGACCAAAGTGTAAAAATATAGGGGTTAACAGACGCCAGAACTCACCCTGTTGCAGGCCCCCAAACAGCAGGGAGTTCATCAGTGGTCCGCCGACACTGGCAATGCCTGCCCCCAAAATACTGGCTACAGCCAAAATGGATACGGCGGGGTTGCGCTTGGCAGCGGTCCGCCATTGAAAACGTTGCTTCATGAATCCTAGGTTTCCTGATCAGATTCTTTCTTTACGCCCAAACGACTGCCCCAGCCCAGTTTAGAGCGACAGACTCCATAAAAATTATTGTCTTTGGGGTGGATTAGCAAAATATCGTTACTGTGTTTTTTGACGGTAATAATATCTCCTGGCTCAGTGCCAAAGTCATTGTGACCATCGCAGGTAATCAGCGGATGCAATTCATTTCTGGAGCTTACTCTGATCTCAATCTGGGCGCTGCCATTGAGTACAACAGGCCTGCTGCTCAGGGTGTGGGGGTTTAATGGAACCACGACTATGGCATCGAGTTCAGGAAACAGCAGCGGCCCGCCAGCTGACAGCGCATAGGCAGTTGACCCTGTTGGCGTAGCAACAATTAAACCATCGGAGCGCTGGCTGTAGACAAACTGGCCATCCACATACAACTCAAAGGTCATCATGCGCACAGACATGCCCGGATGGAGCACAACATCATTGACCGCAGTGCCTTTGCCGATCTCAACACCATTGCGGGTAACCGTGGTTTCCAGCAGAAAACGCTTGGTCTGTTTGTACTCGCCCTGCAGTACCGGCAGCACACGCTGTTCAATTTCATCAGGGGAAATATCGGTCAAAAAACCCAGACGACCGCGGTTGATACCCAACAGGGGAATGCCACAGGCGGCCATTTTGCGGCAGGCGCTAAGCATGCTGCCATCACCCCCGACCACAATACCCAGATCAACAGTGCCGGAAAACTCCTCAATGGGCAGCACGTTATCAGGCGTCCAGTCGATCAGGTTTGCGGCCTGCTGCTCATAGACCACGTCGCGGCCCTGGGCCTTGAGAAAGGATTCCAACTTGTGCAGAGACTCCACCACCTCAGGTACATCGAGGCTGCCAAGTAATCCAATACGCTGAAAATGAGACATATTCTGTATCTTGTAAAAGTGTGGGGTCGATTATACAGACTGTGGCGTGAATTCAAGCAATTTCAGGCATAATGCCGGCATTGTTATCTGCGTCCAATTTAGCTAATGTCGCGGCATAGGCACGAGGAGAAATCATATCGACAAGCAAGCGGTAGTACTTATTGGCATGCCCGGCGCAGGAAAGAGCACTATAGGGATTCTCCTTGCCAAAGAGCTGGGGCTGGACTTTCTGGATACGGATATCAGTATTCAGGTTCAGCAGGGCAAGACCCTGCAGCAGATCAGCGACCAATCAGGCTACATGGCATTGCGCCAATACGAAGAACAGGTGCTTCTCAGTGAGGATATCGCCGGCAAAGTGGTCTCCACCGGTGGCAGCGCGGTTTATTCAAAGGCTGGTATGGCGCGCTTAAAAGACAGCGCCACAGTGGTATTTCTCGATGTGTCTTTGTCCGAACTGGAACGACGAATGAACAACTTTGCCAGTCGCGGCATTGCCCGGCGACCGGATCAAAGCTTTGCCGACCTGTTCGCCGAACGCCAGGTGCTGTACCAGCAGTATGCGGATATCAGTATTGACTGCAGCAACCTCAGTATCGATGAGGTGCTGCAGGCAGTAATGGCCGAGTTGGCCCGATAGGTTATTTCAGTACTGAAATAATCGAATCGCTGAGATAGTCGATATTGCTGGAGTTAATGCCAGCCAGATTGACCCGGCTCGACGACACAATATAGATACCAAACTCGTCCCGCAGTTGATCCAGCTGAGCTGTATTCAGCCCCAGAAACGAGAACATGCCCTTCTGCTGCTTGATATGACTAAAGTCTATCCCCGCCGCATTTTGCTGAATATTATCCGCCAGCAGGCTGCGCATAGATTGAATTCTGGTACGCACCTCGGTCAATTCCGCTTCCCAGTTAGCACGCAACTGCTTATCACCAAGAATAAGTGACACCAGCAAAGCACCATGGGCCGGTGGCATAGAGTATATCTGTCGCGCCACAGACATAGCCTGAGCCGCAACAATATCCGCCTGCTCCGGGGTTTCAGTGATAAAAGTAATTGACCCAGTACGCTCGCGATAGAGGCCAAAGTTCTTCGAACAGGATGACGCAATAACCAGCTCCGGCAGTCTGTCTGCCATCATGCGCACTCCATAGGCATCTTCGTCGAGACCATCACCCAGTCCCTGATAGGCAGTGTCTATGTAGGGAATAAAGCCGCGTTCAAGGGCGAGATCAGCAATCTGATCCCATTGTTGATTGCTCAGGTCTGCACCGGTGGGATTATGGCAGCAGCCGTGGAGCAACACCATATCGCCCGCTGGTACCTGACGCAGGGCATCCATCATGGCGTCAGTGTCAATTTGATGGCTGTTGAGGTTGTAATAGGGATATTCAACAATCTCAAAGCCAGCACCCCCCAACAGCGGAATATGATTTGGCCAGGTGGGCACACCAACCCATAGCTTGGCACCAGGTCGAGCGCGCTGAATCACTTCCGCGCCTACCCGCAGTGCACCTGAGCCACCTGGAGCCTGGATAGTCTTGATGCGACCAGAGTCGAGAATGCTATGCCCGGCACCAAACAGAAGCTGCAAAATACGCTGATTATATTCTGGATCACCGGCAATACCCTGATAGGATTTGGTTGTTTCCAACTCCATCAACTGGGCCTCTGCCTCTTTAACCGACGCCATTACTGGCGTGCGACCACGGTCATCTTGATAGACCCCGACACCCAGATCAATTTTGGTGGCGCGGATATCCTCCCTGAATGCAGCCATCAATCCTAAAATGGGATCCATGCCAACAGGCTTTAAACTCTCAAACATTTTGCTTTCCTGAAAATAGGTTAGGTTACAAATAAAGTTGCGGGAGGAATTCTACTATATATTGGTGAGATTGTTCACTGATGTGCGCTGAGAAACTCAATTACCAGATGATTAAATTCCTCGGGTTTCTCGGCA
>JABJOY010000091.1 GCA_018664075.1 Porticoccaceae bacterium
ACCTGGTGGGAAGCTGGTGCTGCTATCAAAGGTGAAATCAGCGAAGGTTTTAGCTATGACCTGGCGGCACATTCAGGGTTATATATTCCAGCTGGCAAGTACAAACCCCGTGATGGGCGACAGAAGGTAGGTAAGGCCAAGGCAGACAATGGGGCCTTTACCGGCCGTTTAAAGTACACCGGTATTCCCGGACTGGAACTGGCTGCATCTGTTCAGCACCAAGTGGATATCACTCAGGGCGAGGGCTCAGAGCCTGTTGACGGAACATTGTTTGAAGCCCATGTTGCCTGGCAGTCTAATGATTTCCAGCTCCGTGCGCTCTACGCTCAGTGGGACTTTGATAATGCTATCAATGCCTATGCCAGCACAGCTGCAACAGATTATGTTCCAGGAGATGAATTTACCCTTGCAACACCAGCTTCAGATGGAAAAACCATCACCGGCGCCGACGAGCAGAAAGGCTTCTTTATCGAGCCTAGCTACCGTATCACCGACAAGGTCGGTGTGTTTGCCCGCTACAGCGAATATGATAATCTTGCCGGAAATTCCGCCGACACCGCAGTTGAGCAAATTGATTTGGGCCTCAACTACTGGCTGCACCCCAATGTTGTATTCAAATTTGATTATCAAAATCAAGACGCCCCTGGCAACACAGGCTATGACGGGATCAATGTGGGTGTAGGTTACTCCTTTTAACCAATAGGTCCGTATCAACCAGCATAGAGTTGGTAACCTTGCGATGATGAATGTTTAAACCAATGTTAAAAGCCCTGTTATTGACGGGTACTGTGCTACTAACCTCTTTATCCTCACCAATGGTGATGGGTAAAGGGGTTTTTCAGTCTGGCCCGGATTTTGTTGCCGAAGTTTTTGAACAACAGGGAAATGCCAAGGTCCTCTGGTTAACCAATGATATACGCCAGCAGACAAAGGTTATTCTTGGCCGTCCGGTAACCGGCTTGCGCATTCGCTATCACCAGCATGGCAACAAAACCGCCTGGATATTGGACGAGATTGGCAAGGAGATGCCAATTACTATTGGGGTGGTGGTAGAAGCCAATAAAATAGCTCAGGTCAAAATTCTCGCCTATCGTGAGAGCCGCGGTGGTGAAGTGCGCTATTCGGCCTACACCAGACAATATCTGGGCGCCGCACTAAATGACAGGTATAAACTGGATCAGTCCATAGACGGTATCACTGGTGCGACTCTGTCTGTGTGGGCAGTAAATAAGGTAGCAGCTCTCGCTTTGTATTATCATAGCCTGACTGAGCAAACCCAGGCTGATCAATAGGCATCCCTTGGACGTAAAAAAAACCATTATTTTTAACCTGCGCTGGCATCGCCGAATTGGCCTGTCCGTGTTTTTTATGGTTATCTTCCTGTCTGTCACCGGCTTTGTCCTGAACCATTCCCCAGGACTCAAACTCAGTAAAGTCGATCTAAGTAGCAACTGGTTGCTGTCATGGTATGGTCTGGAGCAGGAACCTGCAGAAGGATTTAATGTGGACGAAAACTGGGTCTATTTGGCCGCTGACCAGCAACTATATTTCAATCAGAATATTGTCGCTGGCTGCTCTGCCCCGCTGCACTCTGTTGCCGCCACCGAGCAAATGATTCTAGCGCTGTGCAGCGACAGCATTGTGATGCTGAGCCACAGCGGGCAACTGATAGAGAGCTTTAGTCAGCTTCAGGGCTTGCCGGCCAATATCGACAGGGTGGCTGTTGATGGCAATAATATATTTCTGACTGGCTCGCAAGGCACCAATCAATTTGATCCCGACAGCCTGAACATTACCGCCATCGACCAGGTCAGAGCCGAGTCCATATCGGCCCAGCCATTACCTGATAAACGTTTCAGCGAGATCGCCGATACAGGCACCGCCAGCATCTCTCTGGAGACGGTGATTCTCGACCTCCACAGCGGCCGATTTTTTGGCAATGCCGGTGTGCTGTTTGTGGATATTATCGGTCTGCTAATGTGTATTCTGTCTATTACTGGCCTCTGGGCATGGGTCAACCATCAGCGGCTGCGCAAACAATAGCGCCTTTGACCATGTTGCCAGTTTAAAAAAACCACTATATTATTCGCTTAATAAATAAAAAAACAAAAGGCAGCACAGCTGCCTTTTTTTATTGCGGCCAGAATCAGTCCTGGCGAAACAGGAAATGTTATGACAACTGATGCATTAATGAACACCTACGGCACCAGAGCGGCCACCTTGGTAAAAGGTGAAGGCGCAAGGTTATGGGATGCCGATGGTAACGAATATCTGGACGCGCTTTCAGGTATTGCTGTCTGTGGTCTGGGTCATTCACATCCAGGCATTGCTGCTGCAGTTGCAGAACAGGCTGGCACATTGACCCATTGTTCAAATTTCTTTGGCATTCCCAATCAGCAAAAACTGGCGGACAAACTCCGCGATATCTCTGGCATGAGCAATGTGTTTTTTGGCAACTCCGGCGCCGAAGCCAACGAGGCTGCCATCAAGATGGCGCGCCTGTTCGGCCACAAAAAAGGTATTAAACTGCCAACGATTGTAGTGATGGACAATGCCTTCCACGGTCGTACCCTGGCCACATTAACCGCCTCTGGCAGCCGTAAAGTCCAGGCCGGCTTTGAGCCTCTGGTGCGCGGCTTTGCGCGCAGCCCCTACAATGATATTGAGGCATTAACAATTATAGGCGACAACAATCCCAATATTTGCGCGGTGTTGGTTGAGCCTATTCAGGGCGAGGGCGGCATCCGCATCGGCGACGGGGACTATCTGCAAAAACTGCGAGCAGTCTGTGATCAGCGCGGCTGGTTGTTAATGCTTGACGAGGTGCAGACGGGCAACGGTCGTACCGGTAAATATTTCTGCTATCAACACAGTGGCATTCTGCCCGATGTGGTAACCACATCCAAAGGCTTGGGCAATGGTGTGCCCATTGGCGCCTGTCTTGCGTCTGGTGAAGCAGCCGAGTTAATGCAGCCGGGCAATCACGGATCCACTTTTGGTGGTAACCCACTATCCTGCGCGGCGGCCTTGGCTGCTGTTACTGCTATTGTTGATGGTGGCCTCGACCACCGTGCTGCCGAGTTGGGCGAGAGAATTATGGCTGGCTTTAAAACAGAGCTGGCAGGAGTTGCCCATGTCAAAGATATACGCGGCATGGGCTGCATGATTGGCATCGAGCTGGACAGGCCCTGTAAATCATTATTTATGACGGCGATGGCCCAGGGCTTAATTATCAATGTCACCGCAGATTCGGTTATTAGACTGCTGCCGCCCATGATTATGACTGACAGCGAAGCAGATCAGTTGGTGGCTATTCTGGCACCATTGATCAAAGATTTTAAAACGGATTAAAGCATTATGGCGATAAGACATTTTCTGACCCTGCGCGACCTGAGCAGCGATGAGCTAAATCAGGTTATAGATCTGGCTATTGAAATGAAAGCAGCGAAGCGGGAAAACCGCCAGGAGCCCCTTTTTGCCGGCAAAGTACTGGGTATGATTTTTGAGAAATCGTCCACCAGAACCCGTGTGTCATTTGAGGCCGGCATGGCGCAGCTCGGAGGAGACGCGTTGTTTCTTTCGCCCAATGATACTCAACTGGGTCGCGGCGAGCCCATTGAAGACTCTGCGCGCGTGATCTCAAGCATGGTCGATATTGTGATGATCAGAACCTTTGGCCACAGCATAGTCGAGCGCTTTGCCAAGTATTCCAAAGTCCCTGTGATTAATGCTCTGACCGATGATTATCACCCCTGCCAGTTATTGGCGGATGTGCAGACATTTGTCGAGCATAGAGGCGCTATCAAGGGCAAAACTGTAGCCTGGATCGGTGATGGCAACAATATGTGCCATTCTTGGATTAATGCGGCAATTCAGTTCGATTTTAAATTGCATATTGCCTGCCCTGAAGGCTATGAGCCAAACGCACAACTGGTAGAGGAAGCCGGTGATCGTGTAATGATTACCAGCAATCCGGTAATAGCAGCCACCGGCGCCGATCTTGTCACCACAGATGTATTTGCCTCTATGGGGCAGGAGTCTCAACAGCAGGACAGGTTGGAAAAATTTGCCGGCTATCAGGTCAATCACCAGCTGATGTCCCATGCTGCGGACAATGCTCTGTTTATGCATTGCCTGCCTGCACACCGGGATGAAGAAGTCTCCGCGGAGCTATTGGAAGATAAGTCTATTTCTGTGGTATGGGATGAAGCGGAGAATCGCTTGCACGCACAAAAGGCACTGATGGTATTTCTGCTCCAAGCCAGCAGATAGCTGGTTTTTAGATGGCGGAATAAACCACATCGTCAATTTCGTATTCCACATCACCGCCCGGTGTCTTGACCACCACCACATCGCCAATCTCTTTGCTAATAAGGGCACGGGCAATAGGTGACTGATAGGAAATCTTCCCTTCTTTTACATTGGCTTCGTCGTCACCAACAATTCGGTATGCAACCTGCTCCTCAGTTTCGACATTGATAATGGTAACCTTAGAACCAAAAATAACCCGGTCACCCTGGGGTATTTTGGCAATATCGATGATCTGGGAATTGGACAGTTTGGCCTCAATATCCTGAATACGGCCTTCAATAAAACCCTGCTGTTCCCGAGCGGCATGGTACTCGGCGTTTTCTTTAAGATCACCGTGCTCACGAGCCTCAGCAATCGCCGCAATCACATTGGGGCGATCGTTCTTCTTCAAACTTTCGAGCTCGACTCTGAGAGCAGCTTCGCCCTCCACTGTCATTACATTCTTTTGCATTAGCTAATACCTTTGTGCAGCGTCTGTAGATTGCGCACTTTGATGTCACCGCCAAATTGAAGTGCTTCACAAACAGCACTGCCACCTGCCATGGTAGTTGTGTAATAGACTCTGTGCTGTTCGGCACTAGATCTAATGGTGGAGGAGTCAGAAATCGCCTGACGCCCCTCGGTTGTATTAATGATCAGATTTATTTTATCACTCTTAATCATGTCAACGATATGGGGTCTGCCCTCTTGCACCTTATTGACCAGCTCTACATCAATGCCGGAGGCCTCGAGAATATCAGCAGTGCCTTTTGTGGCTACCAGCTTAAAGCCCAGCGTGCTCAACTTGGCTGCCAGATCAGACACCTGACCTTTATCTCGCTCACGGACACTGATAAACGCTGTGCCCTTGGAGGGAATTTCATCACTGGCACCCAACTCGGCTTTGCCATAGGCCTCGGCAAAGGTCTCGCCGACACCCATTACTTCACCTGTGGACTTCATCTCTGGCCCCAGAATAGGGTCAATGCCAGGGAATTTGTTAAACGGGAATACCGCTTCTTTAACACTGAAGTAAGGTGGGATAATCTCTTTGGTAAAGCCCTGGGACTCCAGAGTCTGGCCCACCATGCAACGCGCGGCCACTTTGGCTAGGCTGGTGCCGATGCACTTGGAGACAAAGGGCACAGTTCGCGAGGCGCGAGGGTTAACCTCAATCACATAGATCTTGCCATCCTGCAGTGCCAGCTGAACATTCATTAGGCCACGAACGCCAAGTTCCCGTGCCATCTTTTTACAGACTTCGCGCATTTGGTCTTGAATATCTTCGCTCAGGCTGTAGGGCGGCAGTGAACAGGCAGAGTCACCGGAGTGAATGCCAGCCTGTTCAATATGTTGCATAATCGCGCCAATCACGACCTGCTCACCATCGCTCACTGCATCCACATCCATCTCAATGGCATTGGGCAGGAAGAAGTCTAGCAGTACAGGTGAGTCTTCAGACACTTCTACAGCAGTCTGCATATAATGACGCAGCTCGTCTTCTTTATAGACAATCTCCATGGCTCGACCACCCAGTACATAGGAGGGTCGCACCACCAGTGGGTAGCCAATCTGCCTCGCCAGCACCACTGCGTCTTCAGTGCTGCGCGCTGTGGAATTTGATGGCTGCAACAGATCCAGTTTTTCAATCATCTGCTGGAAGCGCTCGCGATCTTCGGCGCGGTCAATAGCATCCGGCGTGGTACCTACAATAGGCACGCCATGTGCTTCAAGGGCGCGAGCCAGTTTCAACGGGGTCTGACCACCAAACTGCACAATCACACCTTTGGGCTTCTCGACCCGCACAATTTCTAATACATCTTCCAAGGTGACTGGTTCAAAGAACAGTCGATCTGAGGTGTCGTAGTCGGTGGATACAGTCTCCGGGTTACAGTTGACCATAATGGTCTCATAACCATCTTCACGCATTGCCAGTGCCGCATGCACACAGCAGTAATCAAACTCAATACCCTGGCCAATTCTGTTGGGTCCGCCACCAAGCACCAGGATCTTGTCCTTGTCGCTGGGGCGCGCCTCACATTCATCTTCATAGGTCGAGTACATATAGGCGGTTTCGGTGCTGAATTCGGCGGCACAGGTATCTACACGCTTATAGACAGGGTGCAGTTCATGTTTGTAGCGCAGTTCGCGCACATCAGCTTCGGCACAGCCGATGATATCGGCGAGACGGCGATCAGCAAAACCTTTGCGCTTAAGTCTGTACAGGCCGTGCTTATCGAGATCAGATAATTCACTGCCCTGCAAACGCTGCTCTTCTTTAATCAAGTCTTCAATCTGCACCAGGAACCAGGGATCCACTTTGGTCACGGCGAACATTTCTTTAATGCTCATGCCGCTGCGGAAGCCATCTGCCAGATACCAGATGCGGTCGGGGCCAGCTTCAGCCAGTTCATTGCGCAGCACCGCGCTTGAGTTCTCATTAGTCAGATCCAGCTGAGGGTCAAAGCCGGCCACACCCACTTCCAGCCCCCGCAGCGCTTTTTGCATGGACTCCTGGAATGTGCGGCCAATGGCCATTACCTCACCCACAGATTTCATCTGTGTGGTTAGCTTGGAATCTGCCTGATTAAATTTCTCAAAGGCAAAGCGTGGAATTTTGGTTACCACATAATCAATGCTGGGCTCAAAGGAAGCCGGTGTTGCACCCCCAGTAATTTCATTCTGCAGTTCATCAAGGGTGTAACCCACGGCCAGTTTTGCTGCCACCTTGGCAATGGGGAAACCTGTCGCTTTGGATGCCAGAGCGGAGGATCGGGATACTCGCGGATTCATCTCAATAACAATTAATCGGCCATCTTCCGGGTTCACCGCAAACTGCACATTGGAACCACCGGTCTCAACACCAATCTCACGCAGCACCTTGATCGAGGCATTGCGCATTATTTGATATTCTTTATCGGTCAATGTCTGGGCTGGCGCCACTGTAATGGAGTCACCAGTGTGAATACCCATGGGGTCGAGGTTTTCAATAGAGCAGACAATAATGCAGTTATCTTTGCGATCCCGCACCACTTCCATTTCAAATTCTTTCCAGCCAATCAATGACTCGTCGATCAGCAGCTCATTAGTCGGCGACAGATCCAGACCACGACGGCAAATCTCTTCAAACTCTTCGCGGTTATAGGCAATACCGCCGCCAGAGCCACCCATGGTAAATGAGGGACGAATAATGCAGGGGAAACCAAAGCGGTCGGCAACCTGATAGGCCTCTTCCAGACTGTGCGCAATACCGGAATTGGGGGTATCCAGATCAATGGCTTTCATAGCCTTGTCAAAGCGCTCGCGATCTTCGGCTTTGTCGATAGCATCGGCATTGGCGCCAATCATCTCGACACCAAACTTATCCAGCACACCGTGCTTGGCCAGATCCAGGGCACAGTTCAGTGCGGTCTGACCACCCATGGTGGGCAACAGCGCATCCGGACGCTCGTCTTCAATAATTTTGGCAACTGTGCGCCATTCAACCGGTTCGATATAGGTGGCGTCGGCCATGGCCGGATCGGTCATGATGGTGGCTGGATTGGAGTTAACCAGAATAACTCTGAAGCCCTCTTCCCGAAGCGCTTTACAGGCCTGGGCACCTGAGTAGTCAAACTCACAGGCCTGGCCAATAATAATGGGGCCAGCACCAAGTATAAGGATGCTTTTTAAATCAGTTCTTTTTGGCATATTCTCTCAACCGCGCTGGTCTTAACCGCGCTCTTCCATTAATTCAATAAAGTGATCAAACAATGAGGCCGCATCATGGGGGCCGGGACTGGCTTCAGGGTGACCTTGGAAGCTGAATGCCGGCTTGTCTGTGCGATGAATGCCCTGCAGCGAACTATCAAACAGCGAGCGATGCGTGGCGCGCAAGCAGTCTGGCAGACTCTCTTCGTCCACCGCAAAACCGTGGTTTTGACTAGTGATCATTACTATGTTGTTATCTATATCTTCCACTGGGTGGTTAGCGCCATGATGACCAAATTTCATCTTCGCGGTTTTGGCACCAGAAGCCAGAGCCAACAATTGATGACCCAGACAGATGCCAAACACAGGAATATTGGTCTGCAGAATTTCAGTGATTGCCTCAATAGCATAGTCACAGGGCTCTGGATCGCCAGGGCCGTTGGACAGAAATATGCCATCCGGGTTCATCGCCAGCACTTCGCTGGCCGGAGTCTGGGCTGGAACCACTGTCAGCTCGCAGTCACGATCAACCAGCATACGCAAGATATTGCGCTTTACGCCGAAATCGTAAGCCACGACTTTAAATTTGCCGCCCTCTGCCGCTCTGTGACCTATGCCTAGTTCCCAGCTATGTTCAGTCCAGGCATAGCTCTCAGAGGCCGTCACTTCTTTGGCCAGATCCATACCTTTCAAACCAGCAAAAGCACGGGCAGCAGCCAGTGCTGCCTGATCGTCGATATCCCCAGCCATAATGCAGCCACTCTGGGCGCCAGATTCGCGCAAAATACGCGTCAACTTGCGGGTATCTATATCGGCGATACCGAGAATATTTTTTTCTTTTAAGTAATCATCGAGGTTTTTTTCACTGCGGAAATTTGATGCCAGCAGTGGCAAATCCCGGATAACCAACCCAGCGGCCCAGATCTGATCTGACTCTTCATCTTCCCGGTTTACACCTGTGTTGCCGATGTGGGGGTAAGTGAGAGTAACGATCTGACGGGCGTAGGAGGGATCAGTAAGAATCTCCTGATACCCTGTGAGGGCTGTGTTAAAGACTACTTCACCAACAGAGGATCCGTCTGTACCAATGGCAGTGCCTCTGAAAATTGTTCCGTCTGCAAGCGCAAGTACGGCTTCCCGGTGAGTATGGGAATTCACACAACCTCCTAATTAGTCACATGGACCTAGAATAAGATAACTCCGAAATGCGCATCAGACATGTGCAAAAAAACGAGATGAAACCGTGCGTCTCATCTCGTTTAATTAAATAATATTCTGTGCCCTAACCTCTCGGAACGAGACCGCTTTTATTATCGCGGTGTTAGCGCAGTATTGTATTGAAGGAGGCTGATTTTGTCTATCACTGTCGGCGTTAATTTCAACCACACAGGGGTTTTTGAGCTGATTTTTATTTCAGCCCCAGAACATCCTGCATATCAAATAAACCTGCGTCCTGGGTCGATAGCCATTTAGCCGCGCGCACAGCGCCCCTGGCAAAGGCCATGCGGCTTGACGCTTTGTGGGTAATCTCTACGCGCTCACCATCCGCGGCAAATATCACCGTATGATCACCGACAATATCGCCGGCGCGCACAGTGGCAAAGCCGATAGTCTGGCGATCTCTAGCGCCGGTCTGACCTTCGCGGCCGTAGACCGCCACTTCCTTGAGATTGCGACCCAGTGCACCAGCGACAGATTCTCCGAGAGAGAGCGCAGTACCTGAAGGCGCATCGATTTTATGCCGGTGATGGGCTTCGCTGATTTCAATATCCACATCATTGCCCAGCACTGAAGCTGCAAGCTCGGCTAATTTAAAGCACAGATTGACACCAGTGGCGTAATTTGAGGCCATGCATACAGCATTGCTCTGACTGGCGGCCATCACCTGCTGCAACTGCTCATCATTCAAGCCTGTGGTACCAATCACCATTTTCTTACCATGCTCGGCACAGAAGGCGGCATTGGCGGCGGTCACAGCAGGGACACTAAAATCAATCAGCACATCAAAATCATCGGCAACCTCAGCCAATGATGCAGCAACCTGAATATTATTGCGCCCGATACCAGCTAGCTCGCCAGCATCTGCACCGACCAGAGAGCTGTCTGGCTGCTCCAGCGCGGCACTGAGTCGCGCGCCTTGGGTCTCGGCAATAGTCTCAATCAGAGCTTTGCCCATGCGACCTGCGGCACCGATTACTGCAATATTACTCATGGCTTTGATCCTTTATAACTTCTGCTACCTCTCAGGGTAACCCTAACCGGTGAGATTATCGAAGAATTTCTTTACCCCATCAAACCAGCTGTTGGTGCGCGGGGAGTGCTTGCTCTTGCCCGCCAGGCTGTTATCAAATTTTTGTAACAATTCTTTCTGCTCTGCACTGAGGTTGACCGGCGTTTCCAGCACCACTCGACATAGCAGGTCGCCGGTTGCACCACCTCGGACCGGCGCGACACCTTTGCCACGCAGACGGAACAGCTTACCGCTCTGGGTTTCGGCTGGGACCTTAAGTTTTACCTTACCTGACAGGGTCGGTACTTCCAACTCACCGCCCAGGGCCGCCTGAGCAAAGCTAATCGGCACTTCACAGTGCAGATTGGCATCATCGCGCACAAAGATAGTATGGTCGCGCACATGCATCTGCACATAGAGATCGCCAGCTGCACCACCCTGTGGACCAGCTTCACCTTTACCGGCCAGACGGATACGGTCACCTGTATCCACACCAGCAGGAATCTTTACGGATAATGTTTTGCGCTCTTCTTTGACGCCCTGACCATGACAGTCACCACAGGGGTCAGAAATCATCTGACCCCGTCCACGACATTGAGGACAGGCCTGCTGCACGGAGAAAAAGCCCTGTGACATGCGCACCTGACCGGCGCCGCCGCAGGTATCGCAGGTTACCGGAGATGATCCTTTACGTGCACCGGAGCCATCACAGGTATCACAGTGACTCATGGTTGGCACATCGATCTGTACTGTCTTACCCTTTACGGCATCCTCGAGGTCTAACTGCAAATCGTAGCGCAGATCCGAGCCTCGCTGAGGCCCGCTGCGACCGCGTCCACCACCGCCGCCAAATATATCTCCGAAAACGTCGCCGAAGACGTCGCTAAATCCGGCTCCGCCACCACCGCTAAAGCCGCCGCCAGCATTGCCATCGACACCAGCATGGCCAAAGCGGTCATAGGCCGATTTTTTCTCGTCGTCGCCGAGAATCTCATAGGCTTCCTGAGCTTCTTTGAATTTCTCTTCGGCGTTTGCGTCGTCTGGATTGCGATCCGGGTGATATTTCATCGCAATGCGACGAAAGGCCTTTTTAATCTCGGCATCAGAGGCGCCTTTTTCAACACCCAGTATTTCGTAGTAATCGCGCTTGGCCATAGGCTGTTTCTTTTATCCTAAATATCGCTGATAGTATTAGGCGCGGGACATGCCCGCGCCTAAATAGAGTAACCGGCTGAAGACTTACTTGCTGTCTTCTTTGGCCTCTTCCTCGTCTTTCACTTCTTCAAACTCAGCGTCCATGGCATCGTCACCAGCAGCCTGTTCGCCACCTTCAGGCTGACCAGCTTCTGCCTGCTCCGCATACATCTTCTGAGCCAGACCAGAGGAGGCTTCAGACAGCACCTTGGCCGCTTCATCAATGGCTTCTTTGTCATCGCCCTGAACCGCTTCTTCAACCTTGGCAATAGCTGCTTCGATGGCAGTTTTCTCATCATCTGTCGCTTTGTCACCGGCTTCTTCGAGGGTCTTTTTAGCCGCATGAGCCAGGCCGTCAGCTGTATTGCGCGCCTGCACCAGTTCTTCAAACTTCTGGTCTTCAGCCGCATTGGCTTCAGCATCCTTGACCATTGCATCAATCTCGTCATCCGACAGACCTGAAGAAGCTTTAATAATAATCGACTGCTCTTTACCCGTGGCCTTATCTTTAGCGCCCACATGGAGAATCCCGTTGGCATCAATATCAAATGTCACTTCAATCTGTGGCATGCCGCGAGGTGCAGGCGGAATATCTGCCAGATCAAAACGACCCAGTGATTTATTCCCTGTGACTTGCTTGCGCTCGCCCTGAACTACGTGAATGGTTACCGCAGTCTGATTATCGTCAGCAGTGGAGAAAATCTGCGATTTCTTGGTAGGAATCGTGGTATTTTTCTCAATCACTGGAGTAGCTACACCCCCCATGGTTTCAATACCAAGGCTCAGTGGCGTTACATCCAACAGCAGTACATCGGTTACATCACCGGCCAGAACAGCACCCTGAAGCGCAGCACCAACGGCAACAGCTTCGTCTGGGTTAACATCTTTGCGTGGCTCTTTGCCAAAGAATGCAGTTACTTTTTCCTGTACCAGTGGCATACGGGTCTGTCCGCCCACCAGAATAATTTCATCAATCTCGGAGGTAGACTTGCCAGCATCCTTAAGAGCAATTTTTAATGGCGCCAGCGAACGCTCAACCAGATCTTCAACCAGCGACTCCAGCTTGGCGCGAGTTAGCTTAACTACCAGGTGCTTGGGACCAGTGGCATCTGCTGTGATGTAGGGCAGATTAACTTCTGTCTGAGAGCTTGATGAAAGTTCAATCTTAGCTTTTTCTGCAGCTTCTTTAAGACGCTGCATAGCCAGTGGATCGCCGTGAATATCAATGCCGCTGTCAGTTTTGAATTCCTCTGACAAATACTCAATCAGACGCATATCAAAGTCTTCACCACCGAGGAATGTATCACCGTTGGTGGCCAGTACTTCAAACTGCTTTTCGCCATCGACATCGGCAATTTCAATAATTGAGATATCGAAGGTACCACCACCCAGGTCGTAAACAGCAACGACACTGTCACCGGTAGCTTTGTCGATACCATAGGCCAGTGCCGCAGCAGTTGGCTCGTTAATAATGCGCTTGACGTCCAGGCCAGCAATGCGGCCAGCATCTTTGGTCGCCTGACGCTGGGAGTCATTGAAGTATGCAGGTACAGTAATTACTGCTTCCGATACAGACTCACCTAGATAGTCTTCGGCGGTCTTTTTCATTTTCTTCAGTACTTCAGCAGAAATCTGTGGCGCAGCTTTGCTGTCCCCTTTGATCTCTACCCAGGCATCGCCGTTGTCTGCTTTAACAATTTTGTAGGGCACCATTTTGATATCTTTCTGCACCACATCATCTTCAAAGCGACGACCGATCAGGCGCTTAACCGCATACACTGTATTGTGCGGGTTAGTCACTGCCTGACGCTTAGCTGACTGACCTACCAAAATTTCGCCTTCTTCAGTGAAAGCGACAACAGATGGCGTCGTTCTGGCACCCTCTGCATTTTCAATGACTTTGGGCTTATCGCCTTCAAGTACCGACACACAGGAGTTGGTGGTACCCAAATCTATTCCGATAATCTTTCCCATTATTTGTTTCTCCGTTACTTAACTTTAGATATTTACTTGCTTGGTTTATATGTGGGTGCGCTTTCCTGTATTTCAAGGGTCGCAACCATGAATTCAATGTTTTTATCCCTGGGAGACCACGACCATAGCGGGGCGCACCAGTCGGCCATTCAATGTGTAGCCTTTTTGGAATACATCCATCACGGTGTTTGCCTCCAGATCCGGGTTGGGCAAAATGCTCACAGCCTGATGCAGCTCTGCATCAAAGGGCTGACCAGCTGGATCTATGGCTTCAATCTTGTAGCGCGCCAACACTTCCACAAAGGATTTCAAGGTGAGTTCCAGGCCTTCGGCGACGGATTTTTGTCCTTCGTCTGCCGCATCAATGGCAGCCAATGCACGCTCCAGATTGTCCACAACGGGCAACAGATCGGCGGCGAATTTATCCAGGGCAAATTTATGGGCACTCTCGACATCCCGCTCGGCACGGCGGCGCACATTCTGCATTTCTGCCTGGACTCGCAAAACCTGATCATTGGCTTTTGCTACTTGCTCAAGCAGGTGTTCCGACACTGGTTGCTGCTCTTCTTGCTCGGCCTCTATCTCATCGAGAAGCTCGGCTTCAATCTCGGCATTGAGCTCTTCTTTTGATTGCTCTGCTTTTGATTGCTCGTTTTTAATCTCAGCACTTTCCGCTTGATCATTTGCTGCGCTGCTGTCTTTGTTGGTTTCGTCAGACACGCCAACTCCTTACTGTTTCACCATTGGATTGACCCACTGGGCCGTTATATTTACTCTGATCCTAGATATGGGGTCAAACTTAAAAGTTTCAAGCGATTGCGCAACAGCAATCTGTTCTGTATAAACCTAAGTTAAATCACTGGTGACTAAAACATTGCTTCTATCGATCAATATCAATAATTACACGCTGGTAGAAACCCTAGAAATTGAATTTTCTGGCGGCACTACGGCCATCACTGGTGAAACCGGTGCCGGCAAATCGCTGGTGCTGGATGCGCTGGGAATGGCACTGGGAGACCGCGCAGATACGGGCACCATTCGCCACGGCAAAGATCGCGCTGAAATCACTGCAACTTTTGATGTTAAAGGCCTCGAGGAGGCTAATAGCTGGCTGGATGAGCATGATTTTAGTGCAGATGAGCAGTGCATTCTGCGCCGCATCTACACGGTGGAGGGGCGCTCACGAGGCTATATAAACGGTCAGAGCTGCACTATGCAGCAGCTACAACAGCTGGGCGAGATGCTGACAGATATCCACAGCCAGCACGAGCATCAATCCCTATTGCGCCGCGAGACCCACCGTAAATTATTGGACGACTATGCCAGCGCTTCAGATTTGGCGACACAGGTGGCCGGGGATTATCGTCACTGGCATGCAGCCCATAAAAAACTGACCGGTTTGATGGAACGTTCAGATGAGCTGATTGCCCGCAAGGACTTATTGAGCTTTCAGGTCAATGAACTGCAACAGCTAGACCTTGACCCCGACTCCCTTATTAAGCTCGAGACTGAGCAGCAGACTTTGGCGAATGCCGAGCAGATTTTGCAAGAGAGCCAGAGCGTGCTGGCGATTTGCGATCAAAATGAGGGGTTTAATGTGCGCGACGGTCTCAACCGTGCGCTGTCTACTCTGGCTGGGCTTAAACACAAGCCTGAAGCTCTGTCTAACGCTGAAGAGTTGCTGCAAAGCGGTCTTATTCAGATTGAGGAAGCCACTCGGGAAATCGAGAGCCATGTGGATCGCTTTGAAGCTGATCCCCAGCGTTTGCAGCAGGTAGAGGAGCAGCTGGCGGTGATTTTCCAGTTAGCGCGCAAGCACAGAGTTAATTCGGATCAGTTAGCGGAGACGCTGACAGAGCTAGAGACAGAGTTGCAGAGCCTACAGGATGGCGGTG
>JABJOY010000092.1 GCA_018664075.1 Porticoccaceae bacterium
ATTTTCCTCGAGATTGAATTGACCGGCGATGAAGTTACCACATCTATGGCCTCGGTGATTCTGGGGCCTGAAGAGCAAAAGCCCTTAGAAGAGACCGAGCCAGAGTCCGAACCCTCGACGAACCACGAAGCTTCAGGGGAGCAGGAGCCTTCAGCGTCTCTTAACGAAGATCCTGAGCCAGAGTCCGAACCCGCGATGAATCAAGAAGCTTCAGAGGAACAGGAGCCTTCAGCGTCTCCTAACGAAGATCCTGAACCAGAGTCCGAACCCTCGACGGATCAAGAAGCTTCAGAAGAACACGAGCCCTCAGCTCCTATTAATGAAGAGCCCGAGCCCTCAGCCTCTCTTGATGAAGAACCCGAGCCCTCAACCTCTCTTAATGAAGAACCTGATGATAAAATCGTCGATGAGCTCGCCGAATCCGTACTCGACGAAGATTTTCTCGATGATAGCTTTATGGATGGCGGCATTTTTGCCGATGTCAGCCCGGCTAATAAAGCCGACCCTCTGGATGATGGGCCCGAGACTGAAGAGTCCGCGGCCTCATCTTTTGCAGCGGTGGAGCCTGTGCAGCAGGCCGAGGATATTGATCTGCCCGGTGTCGATGCACTGCAAAAATCTATGGGTGCAGAGGCCGATGCCCTGGCTGATATAGCAGCTAATCTGGACCAGTTTCAAGGTCTGGAAGATGTGGGTGAGATCAACTCGGTGGATGTAAAGCTCGATTTGGCTGCCACCTACATTGAAATGGGTGATGCCGAAGGTGCCCGGGAAATTCTTAGCGAAATTATTGAAGAGGCCGATGACGAAGACAGAGCCCGAGCCCAGGCTGTGCTGGATAGTATTGGCAACTAATTTGAATGGATATTAACCGTGCCTGATTGGGTCTATACCCCAAATTGCAGGATTCCCGAAGGGCACAGGTTGCCTGCAGGAATTAAACGCTATGCTGCCGTCGTTCAATACGACGGCAGTGCTTTTTGTGGCTTCCAAAAACAGAAGCACAGCCCGTCGGTGCAGGCGGAGCTTGAGAGGGCCCTGAGCTATGTGGCCAGTGAGCCGATGGTTCTCAGCTGTGCCGGGCGCACCGACACTGCAGTGCATGCCAGCCATCAGGTGATACATTTTGATAGCAGTGCCCAGCGCACTGGCCACAACTGGGTGCAGGGTGCCAATAGCCAGTTGCCCGACACTATTTCACTGGCCTGGGCCGATGAAGTTGATGCAGCTTTTCATGCCAGATTCAGTGCCACTTCACGCACCTATCGCTATGTCATTGCTGCCAGCAAAGCGCGGCCTGCCATCTTGGCCAATGGGGTCACCTGGGTTAAATTCCCGGTCAACCCTTCCGCTATGCAGGAGGCCTGTCAGTATCTGCTGGGGGAGCAGGACTTCTCTGCATTTCGCGGTGCTGGCTGCCAGTCACTATCGCCTTTTCGCCATGTGACCAGCGCCAATATTTATCAGCATGGCCAGCTGCTGGTGTTTGAGGTGAGTGCCAATGCTTTTGTTTTGCATATGGTGCGCAATATGGTGGGCTCGTTGTTGGAAGTGGGCTTTGGCCGCCAGCAGCCGAGCTGGATTAAACAGCTGCTCGCTGAGGGCGATCGCTGTAAAAGTGCCGCTACTGCAGCGCCCAATGGGCTCTATCTGGTGAATGTAAATTATCCGTCCCAGTTTGCCTTGCCCCAGCTGCCCACTGGCCCGGCATTTTTGCCTGATCAGCTGGGTTAGGCTATAGAGAAGATAGAAGTGAGAGCTAACAGAGAAGAATTTATGACAGTTAAGGTAAAAATTTGTGGTATCACTAGCCCGGAACAGGCACTGATGGCTCAGCAGGCTGGTGCAGATGCCCTGGGTCTGGTGGTATACAGCAACAGCTCCCGCTATGTGGATATTCAACGGGCTGCTGAAATCCGCGCTGTAATTGGTCCCGAGACAATGGCGGTGGTGCTGCTGGTCAATGCAGATGAGGCCACTGTAAAGCAGGTGATTGCCGAGGTTAAACCTGATCTGCTGCAGTTTCATGGCGACGAGACCCCGGCATTTTGCCAACAGTTTGGCTTTCCCTTTATCCGCGCCATTCGCATGCGTGAGGGTTTGGATCTGGGAGCGGAAGTGGCGGCTTACCATGCTGAAGGTGGCTATCTGTTTGATGCCTGGTCCGACGATCAATACGGCGGTACCGGCCATCAGTTTGACTGGAGCCGACTGCCGGCCCAGAGGGACTATAAGCTGATTCTGGCGGGCGGGCTGCGGCCAGACAATGTGGCCGATGCGGTGACCCAGGTGCACCCCTATATGGTTGATGTCAGTGGTGGTGTTGAATCCAGCCCGGGAATTAAAGACGAGCAAAAAGTGGCTGCCTTTGTGGCCAATGCCAAGCAGGCTGATTTTGGCTATATTTAGACTAGCTGTAATAAAAGCAGACTGGCCCAAATAAATATATGCTGCGGGTCTTATCTCCATTGAGGGGGTCGTGATAGAATACGCCTCTTCTGGCACTGTGCCCATTAGTAGCCCTGACTGATTTATGTAAGTTGAAAGGTAATCGATGAACTGGCTGAAACGCATTAGACCCGCAGGTCCCGCCGCAAGCAAAAACGAACGCGCCAATTCCGTGCCTGAAGGGCTGTGGAAAAAATGTCCCAAGTGCGCTTCGCCTTTATACCGTCCCGAATTAGAACGCAATCTCGATGTCTGCCCCAAATGTGAGCATCATATGCGCATTGGCGCCCGCCGCCGTCTGGGTATCTTCCTTGACGAAGAGGGCCGCACTGAGATCGCTGAAGATGTGGAAGCCATAGATCGGCTCAAATTCCGCGATGTTAAAAAATACAAAGACCGCCTCTCCGATGCGCAGAAAAAAACCGGTGAAAAAGATGCGCTGATTGCCATGAGTGGCGATCTCAAGGGCATTCCTGTGGTCGCCTGTGCCTTTGAATTTGCCTTTCACGGTGGCTCCATGGGCTATGCAGTGGGGGAGAAGTTCACCCGCGCAGCCAATCTTGCTCTGGAGCAACGACGTCCCTTTATTTGCTTCTCTGCCACTGGCGGTGCCCGTATGCAGGAGGCGTTAATCTCGCTGATGCAGATGGCTAAAACCAGTGCTGTGCTGGAGCGCTTGAGAATAGCTGGTGTGCCCTATGTGTCGGTAATGACAGACCCTGTCTACGGCGGTGTCTCTGCCAGTCTGGCTATGCTGGGTGATTTAAATATTGCCGAGCCGGGCGCTCGCGCTGGCTTTGCTGGGCCCAATATTATTGAACAGACCATTCGCCAGAAGCTGCCCAAAGGTTTTCAGCGCAGTGAGTTTTTGCTGGAGAAAGGTCATATCGATATGATTGTCAGCCGTCACCAGATGCGGGATCGCCTGGGCAGTATTCTCTCCAAACTGATGCACCTGCCAGAACCTGCTGATGCCTGAACGCAGCCTTGCTGACTGGCTGAATCTTTTAGAGAGCAGGCACCCCAGCGAGATTGAACTTGGTCTGCACCGCGTTTCAATGGTGTGGCAGCGACTGCAGGCTGAACATGGTTTTAATCAGCAAAAATCGCCTCTGGCGATCACCGTTGCCGGCACCAATGGCAAGGGTTCGAGCCTTGCCTGTATGCAGGCGATACTGCTGGAACATGGCTATTCCACAGGCATGTTTACCTCCCCCCATTTTTTACATTACAACGAGCGTATCTGCCTCGGCGGTGAGCCTGTTGCCGATCAATTAATTGTCGACGCCTTTGAGCTGATTGAAGCCCAGTGCGGCGATATCTCCCTGACCTATTTTGAGTTTGGTACCCTGGCGGCGCTGGTGATTTTCTATCAGGCCCAGCCCGACGTGATGCTGCTGGAAGTGGGGCTGGGCGGTCGTCTTGATGCGATTAATATTATTGATGCGGATGTGGCTGTGCTCACCAGTGTGGCACTGGACCATCAGGACTGGCTCGGAGATACCAGAGAGGCCATTGCCCGGGAGAAGCTGGGTATTGCCAGATCTGGCCGACCTCTGATTGTCGGCGAGCAGGACCATCCGGCCGGGTTTGAACAGATGGTGGCTGAGACTGGTGCCAATGCCTTGTTTGCAGGCAAAGACTTTTCCCTGACCGCTGAGGATCCCTTTGCGGTCAGTCTGCTTTGCTCGCATTGGAAGGAGCCTGGTCAGCTGGAGATTGATCAGCTGGCTCAGTCAAGCCTATTGGCGATCAATAAAACAGTCGCATTGCAGGCGCTGTTGGCAGCGGGGATTGAGTTAGAGGTTGCAGCCAGTCGCAAAGCTCTGCAGCAGGTTGGCCTTAGAGGTCGCCAGCAGAAATTGAATTTTCGCGGGGTGGAGGTGGTTTTGGATGTTGCCCATAACCCGGCAGCGGCGACTCAGTTATCCCGGAGTTTAGCTGCCCAGCAGGGGGGCTGTGTGGCGGTGGCGTCGGTGCTGGATGATAAAGACTGGTCCGGTATCCTCGCTGCCATGAGCCCGGTGATTAGCCATTGGCATATTGCTGAAATAAGCCAGAGTTCAAGGGCCAGCAAAGGTCAATATCTGCTCGATTTGTTATACAATGCCGCCCAGTCAGGGGATTTGCATCAATCTATTGAAGAGGCCTTTTTACAGGCTGTCGATGCTGTCAGCGCTGTCAGCGCTGACAGCGAGGCCCAGAGAATTGTGGTTTTTGGGTCCTTCCATACGGTTGCACTGGTTTTGAATTTGATTTTGGCAGAGGTCGGCATTGAGTAAAGGTTTAAAGCAGAGAATAGTCGGATCCCTGGTGCTGGGTGCACTGGGCTTGATTATATTGCCGGTACTGTTTGATTTTACCGACCCCAGTCGTGTTGACCGCAGCAGCAAACTGCCCCCTGCCCCAGAGATGAGTGCGGTGGCTGTGGACAAAGCTGTGCGCCCCACAGCAGTGGATGGCAGCAGTCTCAAGACCGCTATTTTTGATGCGGATAAACTTATCCCTGCATCTGCTGATGATAAGCCCATTGAGCTGGACAAGATGAATATGCCCAAGCGCTGGTATATCAAGGTGGGTACCTTTGACAATAAAGACAATGCCAACGCGGCGTTAAACCGTCTGCGCAAAAAAAGTTTTAAGGCGTTTCTCAACAATGTGCAGGGGTCAAACAAAACTCGCTATCAGCTGTGGGTCGGACCGAATCTAGATAAGCGCCGGGCGCAGTTGGATCAGGGCAAAATTGATCTTGAGCTCAAGGTTGAGTCAAAGATTTTTGCTGCGGTGCTCTAGGCGATACTGGTCGGGTAACTTATGGATATAGCAACTGTAGATATAGGGATTATTTGTATTGTCGCAATCTCTGGGGTGATCAGTCTGGTGCGGGGATTTGTCAAAGAGGCCATGTCTCTGGTGATCTGGGTTGCCGCTTTTGCGGTGGCCATGGCGTTTAAGGAGCCTGCGGCTGAGCTGCTGGTTAACTTTATTGATCTGGCTTCAATGCGCCAGTTGGCGGCCTGGGCCGGTTTGTTTGTCGGCACATTGTTGCTTGGCTCTGTGGCAAATTTTTTATTGGGGAAACTGGTAAGCTCGACCGGATTGAGCGGCACGGACAGGACGTTAGGATTGGTTTTCGGTGTATTTAGAGGGTTGTTGGTGGTGCTGGCGATAGTAATAATATTGCCTCAGGCAGTGCCGGTTGACGAGGACCCTTGGTGGATGGCGTCATCGCTGATTCCTCTGTTTCAGGGCTTTGAAGTCTGGGGCAGGGAGGCGGCGACCGCTGTGAAAGACTACTTGACGAGTTGGATGTAGCCCATGTGTGGTGTGGTTGGAATTTCTGGAACTTCAGATGTAAATTTACGGCTCTACGATGCCTTGACGATGCTGCAGCATCGCGGACAGGACGCCGCTGGTATTGTCACTGAGGCCAATGGCGAGCTGCACCAGTGCAAGGGCGAAGGTCTGGCGCGGGATGTGTTCCGCCGCAGCCATATGGTGCGTTTGATCGGTGATGTGGGTATTGGCCATGTGCGCTACCCCACAGCTGGCAGCTCCGGCCCGGCTCTGGCTCAGCCGCTGTATGTAAATTCTCCCTATGGCATCTGCATGGCCCACAATGGCAATCTCACCAATGCCGATGAGTTGCGCGAGCATATCTTCCGCGCTGACCTGCGCCATTTGAATACAGATTCCGATTCTGAAGTATTGCTCAATGTATTTGCCCATGAGTTGCAGATGCGTGGCAAGCTTGAGCCCACCAGCGCGGATATTTTTGCCGCGGTAGAACAGGTGCACAAGCGCTGTCGCGGTGCCTATGCGGTAGTTGGTCTGATTGCCAATTACGGTATGTTTGCTTTCCGCGACCCCCATGGTATTCGTCCTCTGTGCTTTGGTGTGCGGGAGTCTGAAGCCGGTCGAGAATATGCAGTTGTCTCTGAGTCTGTGGTTCTGGACAGTCTGGGTTTTGATCTGATTCGCGATCTGGAGCCAGGGGAAGCGCTATTTATTGATAAGTCCGGCGAGATTCATTTGCAGCAATGTGCCGCCGACCATGAGCTGGTGCCATGCATTTTTGAGCATGTGTATTTTGCCCGCCCGGATTCATTGATGGACAATATTTCGGTCTACAAATGCCGTCTGCGTATGGGCGAAAAGCTGGCAGAGAAGCTGCTCCGTGAGCGACCCGAACATGACATAGATGTGGTGATACCGATACCAGATACCAGCCGCGTCTCTGCCCAGGCACTGGCCGAGCGTCTGGGTGTAAAGCTGCGCGAAGGCTTTATGAAAAATCGTTATATTGGTCGCACCTTTATTATGCCGGGGCAGACTGAGCGCAAAAAGTCTGTGCGTCAAAAGCTCAATGCGGTAAAGCTAGAGTTTGCGGGCAAGAATGTTCTGCTGGTGGATGACAGTATTGTGCGCGGCACGACCTCTCAGGAAATTATTCAGATGGCCCGCGATGCTGGTGCCAATAAAGTTTATATGGCGTCGGCGGCCCCTGGTGTGCGCTACCCTAATGTATATGGTATCGATATGCCTTCGGCCAATGAGCTGATCGCCCATGGTCGCACTGACGAGGAAGTGGGTCAGATTATTGGTGCAGACTGGATGATCTACCAGGATCTGGACGATCTTATAGCCTCTGGTGCAGAGGGCAATGAGAATGTACAGCGTTTCGAGTGCTCAGTGTTTGATGGCAACTATGTGACTGGTGATGTGGATAAGGCTTATCTGGATCGTATTGAAGGGTTGCGCAACGATTCGGCCAAGCAAAAAGTGGATCCCGCTGTTGAGCCTAAAAAGGGCCAGGTGATTGGCATTCACAATAATAGTGTGACTTAAAGGGTCTATACTGAAACCCTTGAATTAAACATGGACAAGGAAATGGACAAGTATCAGCAGGACACAGTAGCTATTCGTAGCGGCTATCAGCGCACTCATGAGAATGAGCATGCTGAAGCCATGTTTCTGACGTCCAGCTATGTTTTTGAAAGCGCCGAGATGGCGGCCAAGTACTTTAGCAATGAGCTGCAGGGCAATGTTTACTCTCGCTACACCAACCCCACGGTGCGCAGTTTTGAGCAGCGTCTGGCAGCGTTGGAGGAGGGCGAGCAATGTGTTGCTACCGCCTCGGGCATGGCAGCAGCGCTCAGTGTGATTATGGCACTGCTGCAATCAGGCGACCATGTGGTGTGTTCTCAGGATGTGTTTGGCAGTACCAGGGTGATGATGGACAAGTACATTACCAAGTTCGGTGTTGCTGTGACCTATGTGCCTCTGGCTGATCTGGATGCCTGGCAAAATGCGATTCAGCCGAATACCAAAATGCTGTTTTGCGAAACCCCTTCGAATCCTCTCTCTGAGATTGCTGACCTTGAGGCGCTGGCTGCTATCAGCCAAAAAGCCGGCACAACCTTTGTGGTGGATAATTGTTTCTGCACTCCGGTATTGCAGAAGCCCCTGAATTGGGGCGCGGATATCGTTGTCCATTCGGCGACCAAATATATCGATGGTCAGGGCCGCTGCCTCGGTGGCGCCGTGGTTGGCAACTCAGAATTAATGGAGCAGGTGGTAGGCTTTTTGCGTGCTGCCGGGCCGACCATGAGTCCATTTAATGCCTGGGTGTTTCTCAAAGGGTTGGAGACATTGCGTATTCGTATGCAGGCCCATTCGGCAAATGCGGCTGAGTTGGCGACCTGGCTTAATGACCACCCCAAGGTGAGCAAAGTATTTTACGCTGGGCTTGAGGATCATCCCGGTCATGGGCTGGCTAAAAAGCAGCAGTCTGATTTTGGTGGTGTAGTGTCTTTTGTTGTTGAGGGCGGTCGCGAGTCTGCCTGGCGTGTTATCGACAACACTAAAATGCTGTCTCTAACCGCCAATCTGGGTGATGCCAAAACCACGATTGTGCATCCGGCTACCACTACCCATGGTCGCTTGACCGATGAGGCGCGAGCTGCTGCCGGTATTAGTGATGGTTTGGTTCGTATTGCTGTTGGCCTTGAGGATATTATTGATATCAAGGCTGATATTGAGCTTGGTCTGGCAGCTATCTAAGAATAGGTTTTATTATGTTTTTCAATACCCCAGCAATGCCCACCGCCGATGAGGCCCTACCAGGCCGCAGCGAGTCGATGCCGATTAACAATGTTAATTTTATTAACGGCCAGCCTATTGTTGGTCCCTTTGCTGAGGGTCTGGAGTCTGCCTATTTTGCGATGGGCTGTTTCTGGGGTGCCGAGCGGCGCTTCTGGGAGCAGCCTGGTGTGGTGACGTCGGCGGTAGGCTATGCGGGCGGCCATACGCCCAACCCAACCTATAAAGAAACCTGCACTGGTATGACTGGTCACACTGAGGTGGTACTGGTGGTGTTTGATCCCAGGCTGATCAGTTATGAGAAATTACTGGCGGTGTTTTGGGAGGCCCATGATCCCACCCAGGGTATGCGTCAGGGCAATGATCGCGGTTCCCAGTATCGCTCGGCTATTTACTGCACTAGTCCTGCACAGCTAGAGGCTGCCAATACATCTGCTGGCTCTGTGCAGAAGCAGTTGACTGATCTCGGTTTCGGTTTGATCACCTCGGAGATAAAAACGGCCCCAACTTTCTACTATGCCGAGGATTACCATCAGCAGTATCTAGCCAAGAACCCAGCAGGGTACTGCGGTCTCCGCGGCACCGGCATCAGCTGCGGCTAAACCTCCACCACCCAACTGTCATCTTGAGCGGAAGCAAAGCGCCTCTTTACTCTGGCAAGCACTGCGGGTTCGTATTAATTGCATTATATAAATCTCCCGCGAGCCTGAGGCTTGTAGTGTCCCACTATTGTTCAAACTTTGGCAGCTTTGCGAACAGAGCAGCTGATACGACCATAAAGACTGCGGCGGTAAATAAAGATCCCGTATAACTGCCAGTCACGTCACGAACCGCACCGAGAATTACTGGACTAAGGCCCGTTGCGATTAAGAATGTTGCGTATTGTCTGCCATAGATCTGGCCATAGGCATGTATGCCAAAATATCTGGCCACTAGATAGCCAATCAGATCAACTTCGGCCCCCACGGAAAACCCTATTACAAATGCAGCTGGTACTGCGACCGCGGAACCAAATAGTGCCAATGCCAAAACCCCTGAGATACAGGCGAATAGAATGGCAATGGCTACCCGTGGCGCAAATATGCGGTCAACAGCAAAACCTACCAAGAGTCGGCCCAGTACAACGGCGATACCAATAACACCTGCAATTTTGGCCGCGGCATTTGTGGTGAAGCCGATCTCTAGCAGAACGGGTACAAAGTGAATCATCAATCCGCCAAGCCCTAGAGACAGGCAAAATATCGCCGCCATGATTGTCCAGTAGGTGCGACTTGCCTTTGCAATTTTAAAGTCTCTGCTAGCCGCCTCTGTGTCGATATTCAATGGTGTTTTGGCGCCATTGAGACGGGATAGAACGGCAACGATGATTAATCCCACTACCAGAGTGAATGCGGCCATTGCAAAGTAAGCGCCTCGCCAGCCGAAGGATTCGATTGCGTTACTAATCAAAGTCGGCCCAAATGTGGCTGCCACACCTGCACCCGACAGAGCAATGCCAAGGGCCAAGCCCCGTTGTTTATTGAATACGGTATTGATCGCGCGGGTATAGGCCAATGGTGATGATGCACTACCAAGTATGGCCTGCAGCATTGCCAGCATGACAAAGGTAGCAATAGACTGAACGAACATACCGAGCAATACATAGGCGAGTGACAGCCCCATCAGAGAAATCATAACCGGCATTACAAGGCCGTAGCGGTCAACAACTAAGCCGATAAAAGGCAATGCTGCAGCCAGAGCCAGGGTCGACCCCAGAATGCCAAGAGAGGCTTGAGCCCTTGTCCAACCAAAGTCGGCGATCCAGGCTTCAATAAATATGCCCTGGGTGTAAAAGGGCAGTGCGGAGACACCCACGCCGATCCCCGCAGCGCAAACCAACACTAATAGCCAATGCCGAGAAAACTCCCCACCGCTGTTTTCATTATTAACCTTGAGGCTTTCTTGATTACTCATTTATATTACCGCCTTATAATTTTGTTTGAGATAACACCAATTTTTTCGACTTCAAGCTCGACAATGTCGCCATCGTTTAAAAAGCGCAGATGCTCAAGACCACAGCCCAAACCTACGGTACCCGAGCCAATCACTTCGCCGGGGTAAAGGGTCTCGCTCTTGCTGATATGGGCGATCATGTCTGAGAACTTCCAGTGAATTGTGTTGCTGTTGTTGTCGCACCAGGTCTCTCCATTGACCCGAGCTTGCATGCGCAAGTTGTAAGGATTGTCGAGCTCATCTCTGGTGACGATAACCGGCCCAAGAACAATTGAATCGTCAAAGTCTTTGCCTTTGGCTGGCCCCAACATGCCTTGAGACTCGACCATTTGAGCGTCTCGTGCTGAGAAGTCGTTATATATTGTGTAGCCAAATATATGGTTTTCGGCGTTGTCTGTACTGATATCTTTGCCCTTTTTACCAATAACGCAGGCCATTTCTAACTCAAAATCCATTACCTCGGAATAGTCTGGCCAGACAATATCTTTGCCAGTTGGTGCGACAGAAAAACGGTTGCCTTTGTAATAGAGGGGTTGTTGATACCAGACGTCTGGGGCAGCAAATCGACCACTAGCACGAAATTCTTGTTCAGCTTTCCCGGGGTCATCCGTAGCCATAGCGCTCAGCTTAATGGCGCTTTCAAACGCATTCTTTAAATGCTCTTCGAAACCCAGGCAGTCACGTATTTGAGTTGGTATCGGCAGTGGTGCTAACCAGTCCACTTGGTCAGATGGTATGGAGGCTGGGCCAGAGGCTAGTAGAGCATAGGCGCGATCAAGGGCTGGCTGACCAGCTTCTATGAACTGTTGCATGGAGGAAAAAGCGAGATCTTCCGGCGCAGCAGCACTCAGGTTGACGACGCCGGTATCCGTCAAAGCACCCAGATATTCTTCGCTTTGCAGTTTGAACGTGAGTAACTTCATTTGTCTATCTCGCTATGCTTTGAGGCTAGGTCTGATGAGTCCGAGCTGCCTCTTATTGGTTTTATTTTTAGATGTGTGATCTTAATTGAACGGTGGTCAGTATATAAATGAACGGTGGTCATTGGAATGTTAAATTAGTTCAAGTAGCAACAGCTTAGACTTTGCCCACCTGACTATTTTTTGCTGGCAATCGGCACTCACAACTATCTCATCTTAATAAAGAGGTTGAAATGACCATTGGTCAGCTATATAGTAAATTGCAGATCTGCTCATGGCCGAGAGCTTCCAGCCAATCTTAGCCAGGCATCCAAACAGAAAATATTATGGAGATACTCATGAGTTCAGTCGTTGCTATTAATCAGAGAGCGAGAAGCGCAGACCAAAAGGCGCTGCGGCGACAAGCAGTACTAGAGACAGCTGAAACGTACTTCCTTGAGGTTGGGTATGAGGCGTTCTCTATGTCTAAGCTCGCCAAGAAGACTGGGTTAGCTAAGGGTACGCTGTACCTCTACTTCCAAACTAGGGAAGAACTTTTCCTGACCCTCTATGAGCAAAGCCTGATTCGATGGAGTCATGTGTTCTTCGATGGCTTATCTGATTCCATGACAAGTAAGGCGTATGCCCAAAAACTAGTTAGCACTGCCTCAGCAGACGGAACCTTCTTGCCACTACTTATCAGGCTTGAACATATGATCGAACACAATGTTGCCATCCCCCGGCTCATCAGTTCTAAGCAATTGTTCATCAAACAGGTGGAGGCGATTGCTGAGGCGACGTCCATCTCACTCAGTTTAAGTGAGGCGCAAGCGATAGAGGTAGTAAAAACAATGGGCGTTCTCCTGATTGGTGCAAGCCAAGGGGACCAGGGTCCATCACTTGATCACGAAGAGTTGCCTGAAGATGTTCAAGATCTTATCGCTAGTTTTTCGTCCGAGCCCCTCTTTATTAAGAACGCTGTTCGCATTATAGAGGGCATTCGTACCGAAGCAGTATCCAATATTTAAGCGAAGAAAATCCCTAGCCAATAACAACATAGAACGCATGCATATTAACCAGAGAAAGAAATTATGAGCACAGCTAAAAACAAAAAAGTCACTCAATTAGACACTCAAAATCTGGACGCACTAATCGAACTGCAGAGAAGCCAGTTTCGTGCTGAGGGCGAAGTCACCTATGCGACAAGGATTGACCGCCTAAAGAGACTCAAGGCACTGATTGTTGAAAATAAAAAAGAGTTTGCGGAAACGACCAAGCGCGAATTTGGTGGTGCACGGTCCTATGAGTTCAGTTTGTTCTCAGAGTTTGCGGGAAAGGTCGAGGGTATCGACTATTCAATGAAACATCTGAAAGAGTGGATGAAGCCCGAAAAGCGAAAAACCAATAAACCAATGAATTTTTTGGGTGGTAAGAGTCAGGTTAGGCATTTCCCCAAGGGCGTTGTCGGCATTATTTCTCCTTGGAATCTGCCCTTTGGTTTGACTGTTGCGCCTCTGACAAGTGCGCTTGCTGCAGGTAACCGAGCGTTATTAAAGCCTTCAGAATTCGTTCCTGAAACAGCGGCGCTGTTCGCCGAAGTTGTCCCCAAGTATTTCTCAGACGATGAAGTCGCAGTCGTAACCGGTGGAGCCGAGATTAGTCAACGTTTTGCGGAGCTGCCTTTCGATCACCTTCTGTTTACCGGGTCTACTAATGTCGGCGCGAAAGTAATGCAATCAGCCTCGAAAAATCTGGTTCCCGTCACATTAGAACTTGGCGGCAAGTCGCCTGTCATCATTGGTCGAAGTGCAAAGCTTGATCTGGCCGGAACACGCCTCACATTCGGCAAGCTTTTAAATGGTGGTCAATTATGCCTGTCGCCAGACTACGTTGTTGTGCCGCATGAGCTGGAAGAGCAGTTGATAGCGCGGGTAGTTCAGGAGGTGCAGTCAATGTATCCCAACATTACTGAAAATGAGGATTATGCGGGTGTTATCAACGAAAGACACTTCGCCAGGTTGCAGAACTACATTGATGACGCAGTAGCTAAGGGGGCCAAACTCACAATTGTCGGTGCTGACAAGACGCGTGCGTCTAAAGACAATCGTCGTATGCCCTTACATATTTTGCAAAACGTTAATGAAGATATGCTGGTGATGCACGAGGAAATATTCGGTCCTATTCTTCCCGTGATGACCTATTCCGATGTGGCTGAAGTGCCCGATATGATTGAACCCCGTCGAAACCCTCTTGCCATGTATTACTTTGGTAAAGATAAACCTGAGCAGGAATACCTACTAAGCCATGTGCAAAGTGGGGGTGTTTGTATCAATGATATAACGCTTCACTACGTGCAAGAGGATCTTCCATTTGGTGGTGTTGGGGCGTCTGGTATGGGCGCTTATCACGGTCCGGAAGGGTTTAGAACCCTGAGCCACGCCCGCGCGATTTACAGTCAAACTATGATCGATGTCTTGCCTATCATTGGTGCGCGTCCGCCCTTTGGTGAAAAGTTTCGTAAGACTATCAGCAAAGTTCTTGGCCCAATCTAAAGGTAAGGCCAACGGCTTTTTTAAAGGCTAAACGGTTGAGCTTGAACTTCAAAGCTATGAGATTGACTTGGTTTTGCCCCTCCATGTGAGGTGATAAGTTGCGCAGCTGCCGAATAATCACAGCATTTTCTAGGTAGGAGAAGCAAATATGAAAAAAGCACAGGGAGAGTTATCGTGACCATAAATCGACAATGGCTATTAGCCGAGCGACCTACTGGAATGGTTGGTCCGCATAATTTCAAGTACGCCGAAACGCCGATTCCTGAGCCGAAAAGTGGTGAGGTGCTGGTAAAGAATCTTTTCTTATCATTTGATCCTGCACAACGTAATTGGATGGTTGATCGCAAGGCTTATCTACCGCCAGTGGCCATCGGAGAGCCTATGCGGGCAGGTTCTGTCGGAGAAGTCATAGAGTCGCATCATGAAGATTATCAAGTGGGCGATCTCGTGCAAACGACCGGCTGCTGGCAAGATTATGTGGTTGCCGCCCCCGGTAAAGGCCCAATGGGCTTAGTTAAATTGCCAGCAGGGGTATCGCCTGAAATGATGTTGTCTGTGCTAGGTA